>VXRS01000019.1 GCA_009838385.1 Dehalococcoidia bacterium
CGCCTTCCTCACGCTCGAAGTAGGCGCTGGCACCTTCCGCCCCGTCCGCACCGAGGACCCTGCCGAGCACGTGCTGCCCCCCGAGCGCTACCAGCTCCCGCCGCCCACCGCCGATGCCATCCGCGCCGCTCGTGCCGAAGGCCGTCGCGTCGTCGCCACCGGCACGACGGTCGTCCGCACGATCGAGCACGCCTTTGGGAGCAACGGCGACCCCGAGGGCGAGACCGGCCTGTTCATCCGCCCCGGCTACACCTTCAACGTGGTCGATGCCCTGCTGACGAATTTCCACCTGCCCCGCTCGACCCTGCTCATGCTCGTCGCCGCCTTCGCCGGGCACGAACTCGTCCGTGAGGCGTATGCCGAGGCCGTCCGCGAGCGCTACTGCTTCTACAGCTTCGGCGACGCGATGCTGATCCTGCCCTAGCCGTCCTCCGCCAGCCCCCAGCGCCCCTCGCGCGACGCCACGATCCCGTCCCGCGCCAGCGCGTCGAGGTACCCCTCCGACGCTGCCCGGTGCTCCTCCGGCAGCCGTGCCGCGACCTCGGCTGCGGTCAGTGGCGAGCCTTCCGCTAGCATCGCCACGATCCGCCCCCGCGCGAACCTTGCCGTGGACTCGAACGGCACGGTCGTTCCCTTCGGCACGGCCGCGCGCGACTCCGGCCGCCCCGCCGCCAGCCAGGCGCAGTCACGCGCCAGCGGACAGACCTCGCACGCCGGCGACGACGCCTTGCAGACCGTCGCTCCCAGGTCCATCAGCCCCAGCTGGTGCGCTCGCGCCCCCCGTGCCGGCAGCCACGCCTCCGCCGCCTCCCGCAGCTCTACCCCGTACGGCGCCTTCGCCCTCCCCTCTCCCAGCAGCGCCCTCGCCACCACCCTCGCGACGTTCGTGTCGAGAGCCGCCGTCCGCCTACCCCCCGCGAAGCACGCGACCGCAGCCGCCGTGTACGGCCCCACCCCCGGCAGCGAACGCAGCTTGGCCTCGCTTAGCGGGATCTTCCCGAACCGTTCCAGCGCCTCGCGCGCCGCCCGCTGCAGGTTCACCGCCCGGCGGTTGTACCCGAGTCCCGACCACTCCCGGATGACCGCCGCCGCCGGCGCTTCCGCCAGGCTCGCCGCCGTCGGCCAGCGCGCCAGCCACGCCTCGTAGCGGGGACGTACGCGTTCGACCTGCGTCTGCTGCAGCATCACCTCGGAGACCAGCACGGCGTACGGGTCCCGGGTCAACCGCCAGGGGAGGTCGTGCCGGCCGTTCGCGCGATACCAGCGCCCCAGTGCTCGCCGCAGCCGCGAGAGCTCGCCGGGCGCCTCTCCGGGGCTAGTCGTCGTCCTCGAACTCCTCGCCATCGCCGCCGGTTCCCGCAGAGGGCACGATTGCGAACCCGCCGCCC
Organism: Dehalococcoidia bacterium; assembly: GCA_009838385.1. Next base: position 1,389 of record VXRS01000019.1, read on the forward strand.
TCGCTGCGCCCCTTCGTACTTCGCAACGGGACCGCCGCGAGCTGTTCGATCAGCCCCGCAAGCTCGTCCGCGCCCGTGCCCTCCGTTGGCACGACCCCTCCCGCGCCGGTTTCCCGCAGAGCCTCCAGGTCCGCGCTCGAGATGTCGAGGGCGACGGTCACCAGCAGGGGAGCCCCGCAGAGCGCCGCCACGCGCGACAGGGAGATGCGCCGCGCGACCGTGAAGTCGTCCACCGGCGCCCGTACCAGCACCGCGTCCAGCGAGAGGGCGGCCAGCGCGCGCAGTGGCCCCTCCTCCCACGCCTCGTCCACCTCCAGCACCAGTCCCAGGTCGCTGTCGACGATCCCGGCGGCGGCTGTCTCCGGTTTGGCGATCACGAAGTCCGCCCCGGCCTCCTCGACCGCCTCGATGCCCTCGTTCGCAAGGGATTCGAGCTGCGTCCCAAGGAGCCCGTCGAGGCCATCCAGCGCGGCGACGGCTTCATCCGCGTTCTCGGCGGCCAGCGCCACGAAGTCCGCCCCGGCGTCGATCGCCTCGCCGGCGTCGCTTGCGGAAGCCCCCAGCACTCCCAGCAGGAGCGCGCGGTCCTTCTGGGCCGCTCGCGTCCCGAAACCCATCACCCGTGCGCTTTCGCCCCGCCGCCTTCGCTGGAGCGCCTCGCTCAACTTGCTCAAACCGTTCCTCCAGTGCTCCCCACCGATCGGCCGCCCCGGACCACGCCCGCGATTGCCCCGGGCCGGGTCAGGCAACGAATGTCGGTGAGGGGATCCTCGTTCAGTCTCACGATATCGGCGGCCAGCCCCACGCGCAGCCTGCCGGTCTCCTCGTCGAGCCGCAGCAGGTCCGCCGCCCATCCCGTCGCGGCCAGCAGCGCCGCACCCGCCGAGAGGCCGTGGTCGGCCATGCGCACCGCCTCCTGGGCGTTCTCGCCGGGACGGTTCAGGGGCGTTCCCTGGTCCGTCCCCATCGCGAGCTTCACACCCGACGCCAGCGCTCGCTCGTAGCTCGCGAAGTGGTCGTCCAGCACCATCTGTCCCTTCTCCACTGCGTACTCGGGGATGCCCGCATCCGCGCCGTGGGCGATGTGGTACGGCGCTGTCAGCGTCGGGACGAGGTAGGTGCCGCGCTCGATCATCATCTCGATCGCCTCCTCGTCGAGCCAGACCCCGTGCTCGATTGACGTCACGCCCGCCACGACCGCGTTCTTGATGCCTTCGGTCGACTGCGCGTGCGCTGCCACCGTGCGGAATGCCTTGGTCGCTTCTTCGACGCCCGCCGCCAGCTCCTCGCGCGTGAACGAGGGTGACCGAGGGTTCACCCCCGGTGTGAGCACGCCCCCGCTGGCGAACAGCTTGATGGCCTCCGCTCCGGCACGGATCTCCTCGCGCACCGCTTTGCGCACTTCGTCCGGCCCGTCCGCCTCGCGCGCGATGAAGCCGTGTCCGTGCCCTCCCGACATCGTCACGCCCATCCCCACCGCCACCACGCGTGGCCCCTCCACCTCGCCCGCCTCGGTCGCCTTCGCCAGGTCGATGTTGAGCCGGTCGGCGGCGCCCAGGTCTCGGACGGTCGTGATGCCGCCCGCAAGCGTTGCGCGCGCGTGCTCGGCCGTGTGCCAGGCGCGTCGCGCCAGCGACAGGCGCTGCCCCGGCGTCAGCTCCGCCGCATCGCCGGACGAGCTGATGTGCACATGGCAGTCGATCAGGCCCGGGATGAGGTACTCGCCCGCGCAGTCGATCGCCTCCGCCCCCTCCGGCGCCTCCACCTCCCCCAGCGCGGCGATGCGTCCATCGACGCACAGCACGTCGCCCCGCACGAAGGTGCGCGACTCGCTCTCGAAGAACGCTCCCCCGCGCAGGAGCAGTGACCGGTCCTCAGTCGTCGACACCGCCTGCATTCTCCCCGCCGCCCCTCGTGGGCGGCAAGCGAGCGGCAGGCTCGCTATCCTCCGCCCCTCCGAAGGAGGTTCCGCCATGGCGAAGATGATCCTGGTCGGGCTCGTCGAGCCCCCGAGCCCCGAGGCCGAGCAGCTGTTTCGCGAGAACTACCTGGGCAACCACATCGAGGACATCGCGAACTGCCCCGGCTTCCTTTCCGGCACGGTCTACGAGCTAGAGCACCCCCACGACGACTTCCCCGTCATCTCCCGCTTCCTCACGATCTACGAGCTGGAAGCGGATACCTGGGAGGAGGCGAACGCCAACCTCCAGGCCTGGATCTCCGATCCCGACGCCTACCCCGGCCGCCTTTCCGGCGAGGGCGCCCTCTCCATCGTCGGTTCGGGCTGGTACAAGTTCGAGCGCTCCTACCACACGCGCGCCTGAGCGCAGGGTACGATTCCGCCCATGCTGATCGGGTACTTCACCGAGCGTCCCTACCAGGACCCCGGCGCAAGCTGGTGGGGAACGACTGGCCGGCGCCTCGTCGACCTCGACGCCAGCAACGACGAGTACGACCCCGTCCTCGGCGCCGACCTCTATAACCGCTACCTCGACGAGAAGCTGTACGCCGAGGAGATGGGCTTCGACGCCCTCGCCCTCAACGAACACCACAGCAC
>VXRS01000029.1 GCA_009838385.1 Dehalococcoidia bacterium
CCCCCCCCCCGGGGCGGGGGGCTAACCGGCCCCGCCCGCCTCCGGCGTGTGGCCCGCGGTGGCGGGGGGGGGGGGGGCGCGACGGCGCCCCCCGATGGGGGGTGGGGCAGCCGCGCACGATGTCGCCGGCGAGCATCGGCAACGTCGCGAGGCCGCAAGCGGGGCGTGGCTCGGGGAGCAGCGCTGCGAGGTGAACCGCGAGGGCAGTGCCGATGCCCGTGTCGAACGTTGTGGTCAGGATGCAGCAGACGTTGCGAGCGGCGGCCTCGCCGATCATGGCGAGGGCCGCCGCGAGCCCCGTGCGCAACGGCTTAATGACGATGGCGTCGACGGCGTCCGCGTCGAGAAGGGCACGAAAGTCGGCGAGCGAGGCGCACGACTCGTCGGCGGCGATGGGGATGGGGCTGGCGGCGCGCACCCGCGCGAGGCTCGCGCTGGCGTCGGGACCGGGCGGGACGGGCTGCTCGCAGAGCCCGACGCGGTGGGTCGCATGCGCGGTAAGGGCCTCGACGGCCTCCCGCTCGTTCCAGGCGCCGTTCGCGTCGATGCGCAGTTCGGCGTTGGGGCCGAGAGCAGCGCAGACAGCGCGGAGCCGCTCGCCGTCGGCAGCGAGGTCTCGCCCGACCTTCACCTTGACGGTCCCGAAGCCACACTCGATGGCGGCCCTGGCTTCTCGAGCGAGGGCATCGGGGAAATCGGCTCCCAGGAGCGCGTTCACGGGGATGGGAGCGGGCGGGGGAGGGGCCAGTCCTGCTTGATCCGCCAGCCAGTGGGCGAGGGGCGTTCCGCACGACCCGGCGAGCAGACCGGCCAGGGCGGTCTCGATGCCGACGTCCGCGCCAGGGAGCCGCTTACCCGGCGAGAGGGGCCAGGCATCGGCCGGCGATCGGCCCACGAGTGCCCGGCCGACCTCAGCCACGCGTTCCCCAAGGTCACGCACGGTCAGCCCCTCGGCGGGCAGCGGTGCGCTCTCGCCGAGGCCGATGGCGCCATCGGCGGTCTCGATGCGCACGACCAGACCCTCACGAACGGTCAGGTCGCCGGCGCCGGTGGCAAGGGGATCACGCAGGGGGATGCGCCAGGGCCGCCAGCGCACGTCGGCGATGGGGCCGGCGGGGGTCATGGCCGTCGCGGGAACTTGGCCATGTCCGAGTAGGTCGGCTCGCGCTTCTCGATGAAGGCGTTGCGCCCTTCCTTGCCCTCGTCGCTCATGTAGAAGAGGAGGGTCGCGTTGTGCGCGAGCTCGGTGATGCCGGTCATCCCGTCGAGCTCGGCGTTGAAGGACGACTTCATGAGGCGCAGGGCGAGGGGGCTGTGGCGAAGGGCCTCGCGGGCCCACTGGACACCCTCATCCTCAAGCTGGTCGAGGGGAACGACGGCGTTCACGAGACCCATCTCGAGCGCTTCCCGGGCGTCGTACTGACGGCAGAGGTACCAGATCTCGCGCGCCTTCTTCTGGCCGACGAGGCGGGCCAGCTGCCCGGCCCCAAAGCCACCGTCAAAGGACCCGACGCGCGGGCCGGTCTGACCGAAGCGGGCGTTCTCGGCGGCGATGGTGAGGTCGCAGATGACGTGGAGGACGTGCCCTCCGCCGATCGACCAGCCGGCCACGAGGGCGATCACGGGGATGGGGATGGAGCGGATGAGCTTGTGCAGGTCGGTGACGTTGATGCGGGCGACATCGTCCTCGCCCACGTAGCCGCCGTGGCCGCGCACACGCTGGTCGCCGCCGGAACAGAACGCGCGGCCCCCCTCGCCGGTGAAGAGGATTACGCCGACCTCGGGATCCTCGCGGGCCTTCTGGAAGGCGTCGATCAGCTCGAAGACGGTCTCGGGGCGGAAGGCGTTGTGGACCTCGGGCCGGTTGATGCTGATGCGAGCCATCCCCTCGGCCTTCCCGTAGAGGATGTCCTCGTAGTCACCTGCCGGCTCCCAGGCTACCGCCATGTCGCTGCTCCCTCGCGCCTTCCTCGAGGAAGGCCGTAATCGTGCGAGCGCAGTATGCCGCTTTCTCGATGTGTGCGGCATGCCCGGCGCCGGGGACGAGGGCAGCGCGGGCGCCGGGCATTGCCTCCGCCATCTCGCCGGCGATGGCGGCGAACTTCGCGTCGTGCGCCCCAGCGAGCAGCAAGGAAGGCGCCTCGATGTCGCCGAGCTGGTCGTGGAGCGCAGGCTGGGCGCCGGTCCCCATGCCGCGAAGGCTGTTGGCGAGGCCGCGCGCGTCGTTGGCGAGACGGCCACGGCGGATGGCGAGACGCATGCCGACCGCGAGTTGCTGCTGGCTCTCGAAGAGGGGCAGGGATTCCCAGTAGTCGACGAAGGCGGGCACACCGTCCTGGTCGATGCGGTCGGCGAGGGCCTCGTCGGCGTTGCGGCGGGCATCCCGCTCCGCGGGGTCGGCGAGGCCGGGGGAGGCGCCGATCAGCACGAGCCGGTCGACGGCCTTCGGGATGGTCGCGGCCACGTAGAGGGCGAGGCGGCCGCCCATCGAGTAGCCCAGCCAGGAGCTTCGCCGAACGCCGAACGCCAGCATCGCGGACACGGCGTCCCGGGCGGCTCGGTCGATGGCGTAGCAATCGAGGTCCTCGGGCTTGCCGGATGCTCCGTGCCCGACGATGTCGACGGCCAGCACGGTGAAGCGCGCGGCCAGCATCTCGGCGAGCGGCCCCCAGCTCATCGCCGAGCCGGTGAATCCGTGCAGCAGCACCAGGGGTGGCCCGCTGCCCCAGCGCTCCACGTTCAGGGAGTAGCCGCCTTCGAGGGGGACGAGCGTCATGCCCAGGCCGCCTCGTTGGCTTTCGTCCACGCCTCCTCGTGCATCTCGAGGTTGCGGACGCGGTCGGTACGGACCTCAACGATGCGGACGCCCTGCCCCGATCCGGAAAGGGCGACCTCGAGCTCCGACCAGTCGCCGAGGACGCAGTGGCTCGCGCCGTAAGCACTGGCCGCGGCCGCGAAATCGATGTCGCTGGGCGTGGCGAACCACTCCTCGAAGACGTGCTCGTGGGCGGCCTGGGGCAGGTAGTGGAAGATGGCGCTGCCGCCGTTGTTGAGCATGACGACCGTCAGGTCGAGGCCGTGGCGCACGCCCGCCCAGAGGCCGTTGAGGTCGTGCAAGAGCGAGAGATCACCGATGAGGAGGGCGACCGGCCCCACCCCGGCGGCGGCGTGCCCCAGCGCCGAGGAGACGACGCCGTCGATGCCGTTGGCGCCGCGGTTGGAGGCAACAGCAAGGGTTTTCTCGTCGCCCGCGAGAAACGAGTCGACGTCGCGGACGGGCATGCTGTTCCCGGCGAAGATCGTGGCGCCGGCGGGGAGCGCGCGCTGCAACTCAACGACGGCGCGACCCTCGAACGGGTCGGCCGCAGCCAGCGCGTAGGCGTCGAGCAACTGCCGGGCGCGGGCGTCGTGCCTGCGCCACTGGGCGAGCCAATCGCCGTTGGCATCGCGGGAGAGCTGCTCGCGCAGGGCGTTGGCGGCGGAGCGAGCGTCCGCAGTGAGGCGCTGGGTCGTCACCGCGTTCGGGTCGCGGAAGGAGCCGGGGAGGTCGCAGAGGATGTGGGTCGCGTCGGTCGCGCGGGTGAGGAACTGGTTGAGCGCCTTCGAGGTGGGGGCGGCGCCGAAGCGCAGGACACAGTCCGGCGCGAGTTCGCCAGCGCGGGGGTCGCGGAGAAACGCGTCGTACGCGTCAAGGACGTGGGTGCGGTCGTGGCCACCCGTACGGAGGCCGCTGAGGGGATCGGCAAGGAGGGGAGCGCCGAGGGCGCGGGCGAGTGCCACGATCGGCCCGGCGGGGAGGCCGCAACTCTCAGGACCGGCAACGAGCAGCGGTCGCTCGCTGCGATCCAGGGCCTCAACAGCCGCCTCAAGCGCGTCGGGGCGAGGTGTGATGGTGGCCACCGGGGGAAGTGGACCGGACTGCGGGGCGGAGGCGGGA
>VXRS01000197.1 GCA_009838385.1 Dehalococcoidia bacterium
GCCTTCGCGGCGGCGTAGTTCGACTGCCCGAAGTTCCCCAGGAAGCCCGAGTTCGAGGTCGTCAGGATCACGCGCCCGTAGTGCTGCTGCCGGAACACCGGCCAGGCGTGGTGGAGCAGGTTGTAGCCGCCGTTCAGGTGGACGGCCAGCACCTTCAGCCAGTCCGCCTCGGGCAGGTTGTGCAGGGCGCGGTCGCGCAGGATGCCCGCGTTCGACACGAGAATGTCGAGGCGGCCCCAGGTGTCGATCGCCTGCTTGATCATGTTGTAGGCGTCTTCGTAGCTGGTGACGTCGCCGGTGTTGGCGGCGGCGGTGCCCCCCGCCGCCTCGATCTCGCGCACGACGGACTCGGCCACGGAGATGTCCTCGTCCTCGCCGTCGAGGGTGCCGCCGAGGTCGTTGACGATGACCTTGGCGCCGTGGCGGGCGAGGTCCATGGCGATGCTTCGGCCGACTCCGCGGCCCGCGCCCGTGACGAGGGCGACGCGTTCGAGCAGTGAAACTGGCAAGCCAGGCTCCTTATCCTGAAAGAAGGTTCAGCAGGGAAGGGTGACGCCATCGCGCGCCCCCGTCCAGCGTGAACGCCAGTCGCCGCCCTTCGGGCGGTTCGAAGCGGAGGCCAGCGTATGCCGGGCAGAGTCGAGGGCAAGGTCGCGATCGTCGTCGGCGCGGGGCAGACGCCCGGCGCCACCATCGGCAATGGACGCGCCACGGCCATCCTCCTCGCCCGCGAGGGCGCATCCGTCGTCGTCGCCGACCGCGACCTCGCTTCCGCCGAAGAGACCGTTGCCATGATCGCGGACGAGGGCGGAACCGCCAGCGCCTGCGAGGTCGACGCCACCAGCGAGGAGAGCCTCGCCGCCATGGTCGCCGAGACGGTCGCCCGGTACGGCGGCCTCGACATCCTCCACAACAACGTCGGCGCCAGCGTGGGCGCGGGCGACGCCTCCCCCATGGAGATGACGGAGGAGGGATTCGACAACATCGTCGCCCTCAACCTGAAGAGCCACTGGCTCGCCTCGCGACAGGCCATCCCCGCCATGCGCGAGCGCGGCGGTGGCTCCATCGTCAACATCTCCTCGATGGCCGCGCGCCACGCCTACCCCTTCCTCGGCTACAAGGCCACGAAGACCGCCCTCCTCGCCCTGACGGAGCAGCTCGCCGCCCAGCACGCCCGCGACAACATCCGCGTGAATGCCATCCTGCCGGGCGCCATGAACACCCCCATGGCCATCGAGCCCCGCGTCGCCGCCGGCGCCGACCGCACCGAGCTCGTGGCGAAGCGCGACAGCCGCATCCCCCTGGGCGGCAAGATGGGCACCGGCTGGGATGTCGGCTACGCCGCCCTCTTCCTCCACTCCGATGAGGCCCGCTTCATCTCCGGCGTCTCCCTCCACGTCGACGGCGCCGAGCACGTCAGCGACAACGTCGCCGGCCAGTAGGGCGCTACCCTGGGGCCTCCCCGCCGCTGGAGCGCATGCGCCGCAGCGACGGTTGCGTGAAGAGCACCACGATCGCAATCGCCACCAGCGCGAGCCCGCAGGCCACGAACCACTCGCGCGAGCCCCAGACGTCCGCCATCAGGCCCGCCAGCAGCCCGCCCAGGGGCATGCCCCCCGCCATGGCGAGCGTGTAGATGCTCATCACGCGCCCCATGACCTCGTGGGGCGTGTTCGCCTGGATGAGGGTCAGGTTGAGGTTGGTGAAGAAGCCCGCGTTCCAGCCCGTCGCGAACATGATCGCCACCGACGCCTCGTACCAGAGCGACACGCCGAACGCCGCGTTCAGCGTCCCGCCGGTGATGAGCGTCACGATGAACCAGAGGCCCGCCCGGTCCAGCCGCGAGAAGGACGCCAGCAGGAGCGAGCTCATGAGCATCCCCACGCCCATGGCCGTAAAGAACATCGACGTCTCGAACGCGCCGACGTTGAGATCCTCCTTCGCGATCTTGGGAAGCAGGGTCATGAAGGTGCCCGCCATCACGAGCGCCGTCGTCATCAGCACGAGCATCAGGGTGCGGATCCCCGGGTGGCCGGCCACGAACGCGAGCCCCTCCCGCACCTCGGCGGCGAGGTGGCGCTGCGGACCCGTTCTATCGATCGACGGCACGCGCAGCGGCAGCAGCGCGATCAACCCGATCCCGAGCAGCACGCTCTGACCGGCGAAGGCCGCCCCAACCCCGCCGAGCGCGATCATGGCCCCGCCGATCGCCGGTCCCGCGATCATCGAGACGTTCTGGCTCAGGCTCATCAGGGTGACGGCGTTCAGGAGCCGGGAGCGCTCGACCAGCGACGGCACGATCGCGACCCGCACCGGCTGCCCGAACGCCACCGTCGCCCCGAGGGCGAGCGCCAGCGCCATCGTGAGGCCCGTCGTCATCACGTCGGCCCAGATCAGCACGGCCGTGAGCAGCGTCACGGCCACGCCCCCCACCTGGCTCGCGAACAGCAGGAGGCGCCGGTCGATGCGGTCCGCCAGCGCCCCCGCCGGCAGCCCGAAGACGAGAATCGGGAGCCCCAGCGCGAAGATGATCAGCCCCAGCGCCTGGCCGGAGTCGAACAGCTCCAGGGCCAGCCACGTGAAGGCGAACTGTCGCATCGACTGCGACAGCGCGAAGGTCATGTTGTTCGCCCACAGCAGGGCGAAGTTCCGCGACTGGAACGCCGAGAACGTCTGCAGCGAAAGCCGCCGCTCCGAGCGCGGAGGCGCGGAGTCGGCCCGCGTTACCGTCGCCACGGCACCCCGTACCTGCGTCTGGCGAGCCTGGCCACGAGCAACGTGCTCTCGCGGTTGTCCAAGCGCTCCCCTAGCGCACCGGCGTCCCGGCGATTGCCTCGTGCGGTGGCTTCGGGGGGCCGAGCTCGACGGGGACGTCGACCCAGGCGCCCACGTTCTCGCCGGTGCGCCCCTCCGGACCCTCGCGGATGATGTCGAGGCCCAGGCCCGCGATCTGGCGCGGCGTCATCCACGTCGCTACGAAGTCCGGGTCCGGCTCACCGTCGAAGAGGTTGCGCAGCATGGGCGCGTCCGTCGCCCCCATGCAGAGCGCGTTCACGCGGATGCCGTGCTCGGCCAGCTTCTGCGACCACGCCTGCGTGAGCCCGTTCATCGCCCATTTCGAGGACGCGTAGAGGTCGGTGCCTGGCGGGTTCGTGCCCTCGCTTCGGGCCGGCAGCACGTAGTACGTGCTGATATTGATGATGTTCCCGCCCCCGCGCGCGATGAGGTGGGGCACGCAGGCCCGCCCGAACATGACGGTCCCCTTGAAGTTGGTGTCCATGATCAGGTCCCAGTCGGAAACGGCCTTCTCCCACTCGTCCGTCACCGGGCTCTGGGTCCAGCGGCCGGCGTTGTTCACGAGCAGGTCGAGCCCGCCCCCGGTCTCGACGGCCGCCTCGACCACCCGCTCCACGTCCTCGCGTCGGGAGACGTCGGCCACGAGCGCCTGCGCGCTGCCTCCCGCCTCACGGATGCCGGCCGCTATCTCGAGCACGGTCTCCTTCACGTCGCAGAGGGTGACGGTCGCGCCCTCCTCGGCCAGCACCTCCGCGAAGCCCGCGCCGATCCCCCCGGCCGACCCCGTCACGATCGCCGTTTGACCTTCCAGCAGTCCCGGGCTCATGCCGTCGCCTCCGAGTAGATGTAGAGCGAGCCGGGCGGCGGCAGCTCGATCGGGTGGCCCACGGCGATGTTGATGTTGTTCCCCGTGCGGCCCTCCGGCCCCTCGTTGATCAGGTCGACCATGAGCGCCGCCACGTCCTCCGCCCGCATCGCGTTCACGAGGATGCCCGAGTCCGGGTTCTGCTCGTGGAAGGTGCGAACCATGTGCGAATCCGTCGCCCCCATGCAGAGGCCGTTCACGCGGACCTTCTGCTCCCGCAGCGCCTTCGACCAGGGAATCGTGAAGCCGTTGATGCCCCACTTCGA
>VXRS01000132.1 GCA_009838385.1 Dehalococcoidia bacterium
CCGGAGATGATGACGTCCTTGGCGCGGTCGACGATGTTGATGTAGCCGTGCTCGTTCACGGTTGCGAGGTCACCGGTATAGAAGTAGCCATCGCGGACCACCTTGGCGGTCTCCTCGGGCTGGTTCCAGTAACCCTTGAAGACCATGTTGCCGCGGGCCGCGACCTCACCGATGGCGGTGTCGTCACGGGGGACGTCGCGGCCGCCCTCGCCGACGACGCGCAGATCGACACCGACGGAGGGGTGGCCCGCGCGTGCCTTGAGCCGGTAGAAGGCGTCGCCCTCGGCGGTCACGTGGGGCTTGGGCTCGGCGACGGTGAGGATGGGGGCCGTCTCGGTGAGGCCGTAGATCTGCATGAACGTCCAGCCGCGCTCCTGCTCGAGCCGCTCGACGAACGTGACTGGGGGTGGGGCGCCGGCGCAGACGAAGCGGGGGCTGGTCGCGATCTCGTACTCGCCGGCGTCCTCGAAGTCGAGGATGCGGGCGAGTACGGCGGGGGCCATGCAGGCGAAGGTGACGCCTTCGTCGCGCATGAGGCCATAGAGCAAGTCCGGCTCGGGAGCGCGCACGATGACGTGCTTGCCGCCCATCGCAGTAAGGGCGTAGACGCCGCCCCAGCCGTTGCAGTGGAACATCGGCAGGGTCCACATTTCGACGTCGTCGTGGTTGACGCCGAGGTGGGCGATGAAGTGGTAGGCGTTGGCGTAGAAGTTGCGGTGGGTGAGCATCACGCCCTTGGGACGGGCGGTGGTGCCGGAGGTGTAGTTGATGCTGACGAGGTCGTTCTCGTCGAGCTCCGGGTCGGGCGGGGGCGTCTCGGGCTGGCCCGCGACGAGCTCCTCCCAGTCCTGCCAGCCTTCGGGGGTGGGGGCGTCGCCGTAGCGGGCCACGATCCAGTGCTCGACATCGGGGAGGCCGTCGCGGATGGCGTCGAGGGCATCGGTGAGGTCGGAGTCGGCGATGATGACCTTCGCCCCGGAGTGGGAGAAGGCGTACTGGAAGTCCTCGGAGACAAGGCGGTAGTTGAGGGGCACGAGGACGGCGCCGATGAGGGACGTGCCGTAGAACGACTCGAGGAAGTGGTGGCTGTTGGGGCTGAGGATGCCGACGCGATCGCCCTTGCCGACACCGAGGCCGGCGAGGCCGTGTGCGAGCTTGTAGCAGCGCCTGGCGAACTCGGCGTAGGTGAAGCGCTTGTCGCCGTCGACGACGGCCTCCTTGGGGCCGTACAGGCTCTCCGCGCGGAAGAGGAAATCGTTGACGACCATGGGGACTTCCATGGGCTTCTCCGGGCGCCATGCGGGCGTGGCGAGATGCTACCCGCCCGTCCGCACGGGCGAAACCGGAAGGCGGGGTTAGGGGGCGTAGCGGGGCGTTCGGTAGACTCCATCCCCGCATCGCCCCTCAAGGAGTCCGCCGATGAGCGCCCCGACCGCGACCGCCACCACGCTGATGACGCCCGAGTGCAACGCCAACCCCTATCCGGAGTACGACCGGCTGCGGGCGCAGTCGCCGATCTTCTTCGGGCAGGAGGCGGGATCCTCGGCGGGCGGTCTGTGGGCGCTGCTGCAGTACGACCACGTGTACGGCGCGCTGGGGGACCACGAGACGTTCTCGTCGGCCTCGACGGGAGGGTCGAGCAGCAACAGCAGCATGCGGCTCGTGCTGCTGAACGACGACCCTCCGCGCCACACGCGCTTCCGCAAGCTGGTGAACAAGGCGTTCACACCGCGCCGGATCCGCGAGCTGGAGCCGTGGCTGGAGTCGGTGGTCAACGAGCTGCTGCGGGACGTGGACGGGGGTGAGTACGAGGTCGTCCAGAACTACACGATGCCCCTGCCGGTGATGGCGATCGCGGAGTTGCTGGGGATTCCGCGGGACGAATACCAGACCTTCAAGCGCTGGACGGACGACGCGCTCGGTGTCCATCCACGGTCACCGGAGGAGCGACAGCAGTCGACCCAGGAGATGATGGCCTACTTCGGGCAGATGGCGGCTGCGCGGCGGGAGCACGGGGCGGAGGACCTGATCACGGCGCTGGTGGAGGCGGAGATCGAGGGCGAGGCGCTGGAGGACTGGGAGGTGCTCGGTTTCTGCATGCTGCTGCTGATCGCCGGGAACGAGACGACGACGAACCTGATGGGGAACATGATCGCCTTCCTCTCGCAGCGGCCGGAACTGTGGTCGCGGCTGCGCGAGGACCGATCGCTTATTCCCCAGCTGATCGAGGAGATGCTGCGCTACGAAAGCCCGGTCCAGGTGCTCTTCCGGCGGACCACGCGGGACGTGGAACTGAACGGCGTGACGATTCCGGCCGACCAACGCGTCGGCGTGTTCTACGGGGCCGCCAACCGCGACCCGGAGGAGTGGGAGGAGCCGGACGACTTCGTGCTGGAGCGCGACCTGCACGCGCACGTCGGGTTCGGGCACGGGACGCACTACTGCCTCGGCTCGCCGCTGGCACGGGCGGAAGCGCGGATCACGCTGAATACGTGGCTCGACCGCTTCGCCGCGATCGAGCCGGCGGCGGCGCCGGTGCGGCAGACGGGCACGGGCGTCGTGCTGGGTTACACCTCGCTACCGGTGTCGCTTACCGGAGCCTGACACAGTCGAGGCAGACCGGTTCCTTGCCGGCGGCTAGGATAGAGCCGTGCCCCTCATCGAGACGTACGCCCTCACCAAGCAGTACCCCAGAGTTACTGCGCTGAACGCGCTCGACATCAACGTCGAACCGGGCATCATCGGGCTGGTTGGGGCGAACGGGGCGGGGAAGAGCACGCTCATCAAGATCCTGCTGGGACTACTGCCCGCAACGCGCGGCAAGGCGCGCGTGCTCGACATGGACGTGGAGACCGAGGGGCGGGCGATCCGCGGGCTCGTCGGCTACATGCCGGAGCACGACTGCCTGCCGCCCGACCTCTCGGCGACGGAGTTCGTGGCGCACCTGGCGGAGGTGAGCGGCCTGCCGCGCACGGCAGCACGGGAGCGCACCGCGGAGACGCTGCGTCACGTAGGGCTGTTCGAGGAGCGCTACCGGGAGATCGGCGGCTACTCAACGGGCATGAAGCAGCGCGTGAAGCTGGCGCAGGCGCTCGTGCACGACCCGCGCCTCATCTTCCTGGACGAGCCCACGAACGGCCTCGACCCGGCGGGGCGTGATGAGATGCTCGACCTCGTGCGACGTACGGGGCGGGAGTTCGGCATCGCTGTGCTGATGTCATCGCATCTCCTGGGGGAGATCGAGCGGGTGTGCGACTCGCTTGTCGTGATCGACGCGGGGCGGCTGGTGCGGCAGGGGGCAGTGGCGGAGTTCACGGCGGGGCTGGGGTCGCTGGAAGTGGAGGTAGAGGGAGATGCCGCTGCGCTGGCGGAGGCGCTGACAGCGCGGGGGTTCGAGGCCCGCGGCGAGGGTTTCCTCGCGCACGTGGGGTTGAACGGCGACGACCCGTACGACGCGATTCGCGATTGCATCGTGGAACTTGAGCTGGGGCTCGTGCGGCTGGAGCAGCGCCGCCAGACGCTCGAGGACATCTTCCGGCCGGATGCGGACCAGGCGGTGGCGGAGCGTGTCTGAGCGGGCTGCGGGGAGCATCTACGACCTCGGCTACCGGCGGTACGAAGGGCGGCGGCTGGGACGCTGGGACGCCGTGCTCTCGCTGTACGTGCACGGACTGCGGGCGGCATTCGGGCTGGGGCGGCGGACGCGGAGCAAGGTCTTCCCGATGGGGCTCGCGGTCGTCGCGGCGATCCCGGCGCTGGGGTACCTGATGGCGGCGGCCTTCATCGACATCGACATCTCGGACGCGATCGGGGCGGAGGACTACTTCACCTCGACCTTCTTCTTCCCGCCGGCGGCCCTGATGCTGTTCGTGGCGGCGGTCGCGC
>VXRS01000177.1 GCA_009838385.1 Dehalococcoidia bacterium
CCGGGCGACACGGTGCTCGTCGAGAGCCCGACGTTCCCCGGCAGCCTGCGCACGTTCGTCTCGTTCGGGGCACAGGTTGAGGCCGTCCCGATGGACGACGAAGGGCTGCGCGTCGACCTCGCCGAGGAGGCGCTGAAGCGCCTGGCGGACGAGGGGCGACGCGCGAAGCTCCTCTACCTGATTCCCACGCACCAGAACCCGGTGGGCTCGACCATGCCCCGGGCGCGTCGCGAGCGGCTGCTGGAGCTGGCACGCGAGCACCGCGTGCTGATCATGGAGGACGACGCCTACGGCGAGCTCTGGTTCGGCGACGAGCCCCCTCCACCCTCGCTCTTCTCGCTCTCAGGCGGGGAGCTGGCGATCAAGGTCGCGAGCTTCTCCAAGATCATCGCGACGGGGCTGCGGCTGGGGTGGAACCTGGCGCCGCCCACGCTCATCACGCGCATGGCCGCGCTCCGCTACGACATGGGGTCGAGCCCGTACCTGGGCCGCACGGTGGCGGAGATGATCCGGAACGGCGACCTCGACCGGCACGTGGAGCGGTTGCGCGCCATCTACCGGCGCAAGCTCGACCGCCTCTGCGAGGCGATCGACGAGCACTGCGGCGACTACGTGACCTACCAGCGGCCGGGCGGCGGCTTCTTCGTCTGGCTGGGGCTTCATCAGGGGCTTTCGGCGATCGAGGTCCAGCGCGTGGCAAACGAGAAGGGCGTCCTGATCGGCGCCGGGCCGCATTTCTTCGCCGACGGCAATGCGACGGAACATCTCCGGCTCGCGTTCAGCTACACGCCCGTCGAGGAGATCGAAGAGGGCGCGCACCGGCTGGGTGAGGCGCTGCGCGAGGTGGCGACCAGCTCGCCGGTCAAGTAGCCCCTTCCCCGCGCGGTTCTGGCTCGGGAAACGGGCAGGGCGTAGGCTCGATTTCCCAGAATTCCACCTGCCTGGAGTGCCCCCATGCCGCTTGATCCACGCCACCGCAGCCGCACGCTCGTCGACGGACCAGACCGGGCGCCGGCTCGGGCGATGCTGAAGTCCGTCGGCTACGACTCGGAGTCCTTGAAGCGCCCGCTCGTGATGGTCGCGCACAGCTGGATCGGGACGATGCCCTGCAACTTCAACCAGCGCGAGCTGGCCGCCGAGGTCATGCGCGGCATCCGCGACGCGGGCGGAACGCCCATGGAGATCAACACGGTCTCCATCAGCGACGGCATCGCGATGGGGACGGAGGGGATGAAGGCATCGCTGATCAGCCGCGAGGTGGTGGCGGACAGCATCGAGCTGTGCGGGCGGGGTTACCTGTTCGACGCGGCCGTCGTCATCGTCGGCTGCGACAAGACGATCCCGGGCGGGGTGATGGGGCTGTCGCGGCTGGGGGTTCCGG
Organism: Dehalococcoidia bacterium; assembly: GCA_009838385.1. The sequence goes on from VXRS01000177.1 coordinate 1,382, forward strand.
GACTCGTGCTCTACAGCGGCTCGATCGCGCCGGGGAACTACGAGGGTCGCGACGTGACGATCCAGGACGTGTTCGAGGCGGTCGGGAGCCACGCGGCGGGCAGCATGACGGACGCGGAGCTGACGGCGCTCGAGGACGTCGCCTGCCCAGGCGCCGGAGCCTGCGGCGCGCAGTACACCGCGAACACGATGGCGACGGCGATCGAGTTCCTCGGCATCTCGCCGATGGGGAGCGGCTCGGCGGGAGCGACCGACCCGCGCAAGAACAGCGCCGGTTACGAAGCCGGGCAGCTCGTGATGGACGTGCTCGCCCGGGGCCAGCTGCCGAAAGACGTGATGACGCGCGAGGCGTTCGAGAACGCCATCGCCTGCGTGGCCTCGACAGGAGGCTCGACGAACGCGGTCCTGCACCTGCTGGCGATGGCGCGGGAGGTGGGGGTCTCGCTCGACATCGACGACTTCGACGACATCAGCGAGCGCACGCCGATCATCGGGGACCTGCGTCCGGGTGGTCGTTATGTCGCGCTCGACATGGACCGGGCGGGCGGCACGCGGCTGCTGGCGCAGCGCCTGCTGGAGGGCGAGAAGGTTCACGGCGACCAGCCCACGGTGACCGGTCGCACGCTTGAGGAAGAGGCGGCGGACGCGCAGGAAGCGCCCGGCCAGGACGTGATCGTGTCGCTGGACGAGCCACTGAAAGAGACGGGCGGGCTCGTGATCCTGAAGGGGAACCTCGCGCCGGAGGGGTGCGTCATCAAGGTCGCGGGGCACGAGATCATGCAGCACCGCGGACCGGCCCGCGTGTTTGACCGCGAGGAGGACGCGTTCGCGGCGGTATCTGAGCGGCGCATCTCGCCGGGCGACGTTGTCGTGATCCGCTACGAGGGGCCGAGGGGCGGCCCGGGCATGCGCGAGATGCTGGGAGTGACGGCGGCGCTCGTGGGCGAGGGGCTGGGCGACTCCGTGGCACTGCTGACGGACGGGCGCTTCAGCGGCGCGACGCACGGCCTGATGGCCGGGCACGTCGCGCCGGAGGCGGCGGCGGGCGGTCCCATCGCGGCGATCGAGGAGGGCGACACCATCTCCTTCGACATCGACGCGCGGCGGCTTGACGTGGAGCTCGACGAAGCCGAAATCGAGCGCCGGCTCGCCGCCTGGACGCCACCGGCGCCGCGCTACGAGCGGGGCGTGTTCGCGAAGTACGCGAACGGCGTTTCCAGCGCCTCGGAGGGCGCGGTCACGAGCTAGCGGCGAGATCGGGCCTCTAAGGCCAAAGCCTCTTGAGCGTGCGACGCCAGTTCTTCGATGCTCGAGTACTCTCTGACAAGGCATCCCTTTTCTAGCGACGGCGCGAAAACCGATCGTGTTCGGCGGCGGTCAGCTTCCGAGGGGTTTGCAATAACCAGCGAACGGAGTGAGCCCTTACTTCCGGTGCGTGCCAGTCGGAACAGTGAGTCGACGTGCCGATCCGTCGGGGGAAAAGAAAAGCCCACAAGTGCTATGACCTCCGCCTGCCGTATTGCACGCTCTGCGTTTGCCCACAAGACCCGAAACGTCGGATCTGTCGTTACGTCCTTGGCAAAGGCGGGCGGAATGATGCTAAATCTAGGGACGCCGCGTTGTTGGTAGAGCCGCTGTTTTAGGCGGATTTCGTCTGTTTCCACCGGCTGATGTGGAGACAGTTGCCAGTTGATCGAACCATGCAACTTAAGGAGATGCAGACTTTTTCCGGCCTTAGTTGGAGCATCCTCCGAGTCCCAATATTCATGCTGGTGAACACGGACTGGGTCAGAAAATGCGTAGCCGTACTTCGCAGACCACCTCCCGGATGCTGTGCGACGAAGGGCATGGTCAACGACACAGTCATAATTGAAACTAATCAGCGTGTCACGGACTTCAAGCTGTTCGATAATATTTGCATGGTACTCACAGTGCTCAACTTCCCTCTTTGAGACATCGGTCGACTCCTCAAGAACCGCGGCAAGTAGGGCCATAAGATTGTCGCGCATTGTCCTAATGTCATCTTGACTAATTCCCCTTGAACTTCGCGGCACAAGGTTGTTCATAACTTCAAAAGACTCTAGGTGCGTAAAGTAGTCCTCCATCGTAAGCGAGAAGTTTGCGCCAAACATTTGGACGACGTCATTAATGACAGCCCTGACCTTAGCAACGTGCTTTTCGCTTGCGATACGCTGTACCTGAGTAAAGAAGTCGGCATTAAGGGGAGGCTTGACGAGTCGTTCGCGGGATACCGCTGAGCCTCGAGTGGCACCAGCTCCTAGCACAACAACTCGTTTACCGGGCGAGAAAGGTGGCATCCTCAGAGCCTACCTACCGTTCGCGTTAGAACCCACCTAGTGAAGCCCGAGACGACCTTCCCAAGTCCCTCAAGACGCGGTCACGAGCTAGCGGCGGCGGCGCGGCCGGCCCTGGGGAGGGCGGTAGCGGGGGGTGCCGGTGGTGAAGAACAAGCGGGCCATGACATCCTGCCGGC
>VXRS01000155.1 GCA_009838385.1 Dehalococcoidia bacterium
GGAGGTCCGGGCGGGGGCCGTCGACGAGCGTGGCGACGCGGGGCTCGGCGGCGTCGTTGACGCCCATGTAGATGCCATCGAGGCCGAGGGGAGCGCAAATCTCGTCCTGGACGAACTGGTTGATGGGCCGGCCGTCGGCGCGCCGGATGATCTCTCCGAGGATCCAGCCGAAGGTGTAGGCGTGGTAGCCCGTGCGGGTTCCGGGCTCCCAGAGGGGCTCCATGGCGGCGATGGCCTCGCACATGTAGTCCCAGTCGGACATGAGCTCGGGGGTGACGCCGTCGGGCATCTGGGGGACGCCGGCGCGGTGGGTGAGCGCGTGGCGGATCGTCGCGTACTGCTTGCCGCGCTGGGCGAACTCGGGCCAGTAGGCGGCGATGGGCTCGTCGTAGGCGATGACGCCGCGTTCGACGAGCATGTGGATCGCGGTCGCGGTGACGCCCTTGGTGCACGAAAACGACGTGAAGAGCGTGCCGCCATCGACGGGGCGGCCGGATTCAACGTCGGCCAGGCCGGCCCAGGTGTCGACGACGAGCTCGCCATGGTGGTAAGCCGCCACCTGCAGACCCGACTCGACGCCGCTGGCGATCAGCTCTTCGAGCGCCGTCCTGACTACCTCGTTGATGTCCGCCATTCGGTCCACCCTTCAGGGAAAACTGGCCGGCTCCGGGGCCGGCTCGAGGCATAACGATACCGGCTCGGGGGGCCTCCCGGCGGCGGGAGGCAGGGGTCGCTCTGCTATCATCCGAGGCCACCTCATGCTCCGCCGCCGTCCTGATCCGGTCGTTACGCGCGGAGGCGCGACTGCCTTTGGCGTGATCATCGCTATCGGCGCGATCGCATTGGCGATACCGCTGCTTCCCGGCGAGAGCGCCCCCAACGAAGGCGACATCGCGCCGCGCGCCTTCGCCGCCGTCCGCGAGAGCGAGTACGTCTCGGAGGAGCTGACGCAAGCGGCGAGGGACGAGGCGGAGGCCACCATCGAGCCGGTGATGGCCTCGCTCGAAGAGGTGCCGGAACAGCAGCTGGCGCTGCTGGACACGCTGTTCGAAGAGGTAGCGCGGTTACGGCTGCGTTCCGGGCTCTCCTCGGATGAGCGGTTGGAGGCGCTGGGCGAGTCACCGGGTGGCATCGGGCTCGGGCAGGCCATCCGGTCGACGCTGCTGACGCTCAACCTGCGGGACCTGGAGGACCTGCGCCAGTCAGCCGTAGAGGGCGTGCGCGCGATCCTGAGCTCCCCCCTTCGCGAGGAAGACAAGCGCAACCGCATCGAGGCGTACCTGCTCGTAGGGAGCGTGCCTTCCTTCCAGAACGGGGAAGGGGCGCTGCGGGAACTGCTCGAGGCGCTCGTCACGCCGACGGTGGCGCTCGACCTGGAGACGACGCAGGAGCTTCAGGAAGAGGCCCGGGCGGCGGTGGAGCCGGTGCTGGTGACGTACTCCACGGGCGAGGTGATCGTGGAGGAAGGGCAGACGCTTGACGCCGTCGTGATCGAAGCGCTCCGAGAGACGGGGGTCATCCGCGAAGGGTTCGACTACTACGACCTGGGAGCGGGGCTGCTGATGGGGGCGGCACTGGGGACGGTGCTGGGGGTCTACCTCTACCGCCTGCAGCCGTTCGAGCGGCCGGCCGAGCGCCGGGGCTTGATGACGCTGCTGGCGGTGCTGGGAACGCTCGTCGCCGTGCGGGTGGCGTTGCCGGAGCTGCTGCCCGACACGGAGGGGCGGTTCTTCGCCTACGCCGTGCCGGTGGGAGCGGCCGCGCTCGTGGTGTCTTCGGTCTCGGCGCCGCGATTCGGCGCGATGGTGGCGGTGGTGGTGGCGCTCTATGCGGGCTTCATCGCGGCCACGGCGCCGTCGCTGGCGGGGGCGGCGTTCACGAGCGCGCTTGAGCCACTAGAGCTGGTAATCGCGTACGCGGCGGCGGGCCTGGCGGGGGCGGCGGCGATGCAACGGACCGAGCGGCTGGCGCGCTTCGCCACGGCCGGCGTGGCGGTGGCGACAGCGACCGGGGCCGTCCTGCTGGCGTTCTGGCTGCTGACGGAGCAGCGGGAGACGGAGGGACTGGGCTGGCTGGCGATGGCGGCAGGGATTGCCGGGGGCGGCTCGGCTGTGATCGGGCTCGGGCTGCACGTGCTGCTCTCGGTGGCGCTGCGGGTCACGACGCGCATGCAGCTGATGGAGCTGGCGCAGGCGGGCCACCCGATCCTGCAGGAGCTGCAAGAGAAGGCGCCGGGAACGTTCCACCACAGCATGCTTGTGGGAACGCTGGCGGAACAGGCCGCGAATCGCATCGGGGCGGACTCACTGCTGGTGCGGGCGGGGGCGTACTACCACGACATCGGCAAGATGGAGCGTCCCGAGTATTTCGTGGAGAACAACATCGACCGCGGGGTAAGTCCACACGACAGCCTCTCCCCGGAGGCGAGCGCCAGGATCATCCACGGCCATGTGCTCGACGGTGTGGAGATCGCACGGCGACGCCGGCTGCCGGCGCTCGTGGGGGATTTCATTCCGCAGCACCACGGCACGCGGCTGGTGGAATTCTTCTACCACAAGGCGCTGGAGCGGGGCGATGCCGAAGAGGAGAACTTCCGCTATCCGGGGCCACGCCCACAGGAGAAGGAGCACGCCATCGTGATGCTGGCGGACTCGTGCGAAGCGCTCGTACGGGCCACCCAGCCGGAGACGCACGAGGAGATCGACGAGCTCGTGAACGGCGTGTTCGCGGAACGGCTGGCCGAAGGGCAGATGGACGAGTGCGACATCACGATGCGGGAGATGCAGGTGGTGGCGGCGAGCTTCCGGAGCACGCTGCGGGCGGTCTACCACCCGCGCATCGAATACCCTGACGCGCCGGAGCGGGCCGGCTCACCGGACGCGCCGCCGGAGACCCTGGCGCCGATAGTCGGTCCAACGCCAGAGGACCCGGACGCCCCTCCAATCCGGGCAGCCGACGAGTAGGCCGCCGGAGCGTTCACGGGGCGCTGCTATACTGCGGCCAGGCACCCACAGGCCGACGTTCGAGGACTGATGCGCTTCGCCATCGTGCGTTTCCCGGGGACCTGGAGCGACCGCGATACCGAGCACGTGCTCGCGCACGTGCTCGGGCAGGAAGCGGAGATCGTGTGGCACCGCGAGACCTCCCTGGCGGGGTTCGACGCGGTGGTGCTGCCGGGCGGCTTCTCCTACGGAGACTACCTGCGCTGCGGGGCGATCGCGCGCTTCTCGCCGATCATGGAAGAGGTGGTGCGGGCTGCGAACGCGGGGCTGCCCGTCATCGGCATCTGCAACGGTTTCCAGGTGCTCTGCGAGAGCGGCCTGCTGCCGGGGGCGCTGATCCGGAACCGGAGCCTGCGCTTCCGCTGCGAGTGGACGCACCTCCTTCGCGAAGGGGAGGGCTCGCCGTGGACGGCGGGCATCGGCGAGGGCGCGGTGCTACGCATTCCCATCAGCCACGGCGAGGGGAACTACCAGGCCGACCGGGCGACGCTCGACGAGCTGGAGTCGGCGGGCCGGGTGGTGTTCCGCTACTGCGACGAGCGGGGCGAGGTCACGCCAGAGTCGAACCCCAACGGGAGCGCCCGCAACATCGCGGGCATCCGCAACGAGGCCGGGAACGTGGTGGGGATGATGCCGCACCCGGAGCGAGCCGGCGAAGAACTGACGGGCGGGGCGGACGGGAACCGCATCTGGCAATCACTGGTCGAGACTGCGGCAGGAGTCGCGGTCTGAAAGGAGCGCATCCATGACGGCAATGGACTCGGAGTATCCGGTTCGGCTGGAGATTGACCCCGCGGCTTCGCAGAACCGGCTAACGGTGTTCTTCCGGCCGATCCTGGCGATTCCGCACTGGATCATCCTCGCGTT
>VXRS01000062.1 GCA_009838385.1 Dehalococcoidia bacterium
CGAATGGCGAAGCCGACGACGCAGGCGCCCTCGCAGAGGCTCTCCTGGGGGCAGCGGCGGCCACACATCTCGGGGAGGTTGCTCGTCTCGCGGAACTTGTTGGCGGCGCCGATGATGTCGCCCTCCTCGACGAGGGCGAAGGCGCCGGGGATGTCGTTGCTGACGGGGCAGGCTTCCTGGCAGGGGGCAGAGGGGCACTGGATGCAGCGCTCCGCCTCGATCTTGGCGGAGTTCAGGTCGAAGCCGAGGTAGGTCTCGTCCCAGTTGCGAACGCGTTCCTCAGCGTCCTGCTTGGGGACCTTCTGAACGCCGATGTCGAGCTTGCGGTGAACGAGGTGGGTCTCTGGCATCGCGGATCACAAAGCCGCCCGATGGCGGCGACGCGATCTTACCGCGTTACGGTCAACGTGGGGAGTACGGGCGCCGGGCAGGGGATGGATGCGTCAGGTCAGCTCGTAGCGCGGGGGCTCGATCCACTCATCCGTGGGGGGGTTCTCCTGGGCTCGCACCTCGGCGCGGCGGGCGGCTGCTTCGAGTCTCCGGGCGCGCTTGATGATGCGCTCACGCTCACGCAGGCGGGCCTCCTCGCGGGTGCGCTTGCGGGCAGTCGGGCGGCGGGGCCTGCCGGGTGAGGCGAGGATTCGGCCCTCGGCCTCGAGCTGGGCGAGATGGGTGCGGACGTTGCTGTCGGCGGCGCGGCGGAGGCGGGTATCGATGTCGTCGTAGATGGCGAGCATGATCTCCCAGCTCGTCTTGGGGCCGCCTTCCCTGAGGGCATCGAGGATCTGGGCTTCGCGGCCGTTGCGGTGGTCGATGTACGACTGAAGGCGCTCTCGGGGGTCGTGGACGAGGGGTCCGTGGCCGGGGCAGATGACCTTGAGGTTGGGGAGGTCGACAAGGCGCTGGAGCGTCGCGCGGTAGGCGGCGAGGTCGCCGATGGTGGTAGTGGTGGAGCCGAGCATGGTGTCGCCCGTGAAGAGGACGCCCTCGTCCTCGAGGTAGTAGCAGATGGAGTCGACGGAGTGGCCGGGAGAGGTGATGACGCGGAGGTTGACGCCGCCATCGAGCTCGACGAGCTGGCCGTCGACGAGCTTGCGGACGCCCTTCGCGGGGAGGCGGCCCTTGAGGAGGGGGCGGCCGTTCTCGGGGATGGCGATCTCGGCGTCGAAGATCTCGCGGGTCCACTTGAGGTTGCCGGAGTGGTCGGCGTGGTGATGGGTGACGGCGGCGATGGCGATCTCCGCCTTCTCGGTGGCGGCGAGGTAGCCGCGGAGCATCCAGCGGTAGCGGTCGAGGGCCTCGCCGGAATCGATCGTGAGGACCTGGTCGCGGCCGACGAGGTAGATGTTGGTCGAGACGGGGCGCATGGGGCTCTCGTCGGGGACCTGAACGGCGCGGACGCTGGGGGAAACCTGCATGGATTGCCTCGGCGGAGATGGTGGCGGGCGGCGGTGGGGGTTGCAAGGAGGCGTGGCGCCCCCGGCAGGAGTCGAACCTGCGGCCAGACGTTTAGAAGACGCCTGCTCTGTCCGCTGAGCTACGGGGGCCCCAGAGCCATTGTAGGGCGAGAGAGGGCTGGAACCGGACCACCCGGCGCGTTCGCGCGCCTCCGCGCAGCAGGCTAACCCTCACGAAGTGTTCAGCAATTGTTGTCTTTCGTTGCAATGCCTGACGTGCTGTGCGAAGCTTGGCCGAGACGCCGGGAGGATCCGTTGGACGAGCACAGGCACCCCGAACTCGCTACGAAGGACCAGTTCGCCGATCTGAAGGCCGACATGGGTGAACTGCGGGGCAAGATGAGCTTGATGGTGTGGGTGATGGGTGCAGGATTCACGGCGCTGCTGGCGCTCTACGGCGTGCTGATCGCCATCCTCCAGAACGACTAGCACCACGAAAGTCCGCAGGCGTCCCGCCGTGCCCTGGGACGCGCGTGCGCGGGGACCGTGATAGGCTGCACTACTACGTTGCGGCCGGTGGGCCGCAAGAGCGTGGCCGTTGAGCGAGTCTCCGCGCGCTCACTGAACCATTTCTCTGGAGATTGCGACCTTGAGTATCAACGTGGCCATCATCGGCGTGGGTAACTGCGCCTCCTCGCTCGTGCAGGGGCTCGAGTTCTACCGGCACATCGAGGAAGGGGACGAGGTTCCCGGCATCATGCACCCCGTGGTGGGGGGCTATCACATCAACGACATCAACGTGGCGGTGGCGATCGACATCGACGCCGACAAGGTCGGCAAGGACCTGTCCGAGGCGGTGTTCGCCGGGCAGAACAACACCTACAAGTTCTCCGACGTGCCCCACGCCGGCGTGAAGGTCGAACGCGGGATGACGCACGACGGTCTGGGCCAGTACCTGGGCGACGTGATCGAGAAAGCGCCCGGGGGCACGGCCGACATCGTGAAGCTCCTGCGTGACAACGATGTCGACGTCGTCATCAACTACCTGCCGGTCGGCTCGGAAGAGGCGACGAAGTGGTACGTGGAGCAGACGCTGGCAGCGGGCTGCGCGTTCATCAACTGCATTCCCGTTTTCATCGCGCGGGACGAGAACGGTTACTGGCCGCGCCGCTTCGAGGAGGCGGGGCTGCCGATCGTAGGCGACGACATCAAGAGCCAGGTTGGGGCCACGATCGTGCACCGGACGCTGGCGCGCCTGTTCGCCGACCGGGGCGTGCACCTGGACCGGACGTACCAGCTCAACTTCGGCGGGAACACCGACTTCATGAATATGCTCGAGCGGTCGCGGCTGGAGTCGAAGAAGATTTCGAAGACCTCGGCTGTGACGAGCCAGATCGACTACGAGATGCAGGCCGATGACGTGCATGTGGGTCCGAGCGACTACGTGCCGTGGCTGGACGATCGCAAGTGGTGCCATATCCGCATGGAGGGCACGACCTTCGGAAACGTGCCCCTGAACGTCGAGCTGAAGCTCGAGGTGTGGGACAGCCCGAACAGCGCGGGCGTCGTGATCGACGCGGTTCGCTGCGCGAAGCTGGGCCTGGACCGGGGGCTGAAGGGGCCATTGCTGGCGCCGAGCGCGTACTTCATGAAGTCGCCGCCGGTGCAGTATCACGACGACGAGGCCAGGGACATGGTCGAGTCGTTCATCGCGGAGGCGTAGCTGTAGAAGCCGGAGGAGCGGGAACGTTCGCATTTGCCGGGTGGCGGGCGCTGCTGGCAGTTACACGTGTGGTCCCGCTACCGCTCCTCTGCGCGATAGCGGGGCTCGTCGGGAGCGCGATGTACTACTGCTGGCCCCAGGGCCGGCAGACGATGCTGCGGAACTACGCACACGTGCTCCCCGAGGCGACGGTTCGCGAGCGCCAGCGGGTCGCGCGGCAGTCACTGGCCAACTACCTGCGGTACATGGTCGAGTTCGCGGCGAGCGGGAACCTCTCGCCAGAGCAGCGGCTGGCGGTCGGAGTGGAGACGCCAGGATTCGACGGGGTCGACCAGGGGATGGAACAGGGTCGGGGCGTGGTGGTGGCGCCCATGCACTTCGGCAACTGGGACCTGGCGGCGACGAACGCCGCAGCGCGGGGCTACAAGCTGACGGTGGTGGGGGAGACGTTCGGCAACCCGCGGCTGGACGACCTGGTCGTCGGCGGACGCGAGGCGCTGGGCGTACGGCTGGTGAAGATGGAGAAGGTAGGACCGTCGCTGGTGCGGTCGCTCAGGCGGAACGAGATGGTGGCGACCCTTATCGATCGGCCTCTGCACGAGGGGGGCGTGCGCGTTCGCTTCTTCGGGGAGGAGGTCGAGGTGCCGGCGGGCCCGGCGCGGCTCGCGCTCCACACCGGGGCGGCGATCGGGGCGGTGGCGTTTCCGCGGCGGGGTCCGGGCCGCATCGACGTGCTCGCAA
>VXRS01000300.1 GCA_009838385.1 Dehalococcoidia bacterium
GCCTCGCGCTCCTCCTCCTCGCTCACCATCTGGCCGAAGCGGCGCACCCAGGCATCGGTCGCGCGCTTGATGAGCCAGATGTCCTCTTCCTTCACGCCCATCTGGTGCCCGATCACGATGAGCGGCAGCGGCACCGCGAACTGGTGCACCCAGTCGCAGTGACCGTCCTCGATGAACGCGTCGAAGAGCCGGTTCGCGACGCTCTCGACGAAGGGGTCGAGCTGCTTGATCTTTCCGGGCCGGAACGCCTTGTCGAACATGTTCCGCATCTGGCGATGGTTCGGGTCGTCGCGAGCCGCCAGCGTCGGCTCCGGGAGCCACCCGTTGTTCTCCTCGTAAACAGCCAGCATCCGCATCTGCCGCTCGGTCAGCTGGGGTCTCGCCTCTGCCTGGGCGGCACGATTGCCCCCGTTCCCGAAGTTCTCGGTGTCGAGCAGCACCTCCCGCAGGTCCTCGAAGCGCGTGATCACGTACTGACCCGTGTGCGGGTCCTGGTAGACCGGCGCCTGGTCGCGCAGCACCTGGTACGCCTCGTAGGGGCAGTCCTGCACCTCGGGGTCGAGGAAGCTGAAGTCGTCCGGCGTCTTCCCGGGTGTCTCAGTTGTGTCGCTCATGAGGTTCTCCTTGTGTGTCGTTCGGGCGGGGCGGTGGGGACCAGCCACCAGCCACGAACCACCAGCACTATCAGTGTGCCGCCGCGTAGTGCTCCGCCAGCAGGTCGCGCCCGAAGTCGCCTTCGGGATCCCGCCAGACCGTGTGGCTGTGGTTGGCGTTGTTCTGGACGCAGTCGTACTCGATCAGCACGCGTGGTCCCTGCAGCCGGTAGTAGTGCGGCTGCTTCCGCTCGATTCCCCCCGCCCAGGCGAAGTGCAGGTCCGGGAGGATGCTCATGAGGCGCTCGTGTTCTGCTGCCGCCATGGGCTCGGGAAGCCGCTGCGTGTACTCCCGTAGGAGCGCCTTGAGGATCGCGAGCTGTGCCTGGGACATGCCCGCCGCCGCCAGCCCCTTGGGCGTGAGCGAGTAGCGCGCCGCCTCACGGTCGGCGTCCGTCATGGCCTGCCGGCTGTCGAGATCGTCCTGCATGATGGTGAGGCGATCGGCCGTCCCCTGGTCTGGCAGGCCGTTGAACACCATCGAGATCCACTCAGGCTGGGCGCCGTCTTCGACGTGGGAACGGTTCGACTGGACGATGTCGAACGGCGCCGCCTTTGAGATGATCGCGACCGAGCGCTGCTCCGTGTCGAGGCTGTGCACGAGCTCGCGCGCGAGGTCTTCCTCGCCCGCCACGGGGCGGAGCGTCTGGTAGTCGCTCAGGTCCGCCTCGTGCGGGTTTGCGCCGAAGAATGTCGGCGTCACCGACACAATCTCGCCGTTCACGATCGTGTTGTGGACCGAGACGTGGTGGCCCCCGAAGCGCCACCCCCAGGCGTCGCTGCCGGGCTCCCCGTAGACCATCGCGAAGTACATCGCCGGGTCAGAGCCGTGCATCGTGCCGCGCATCGATCCCCGCGGGATGCGCCAACCGCCGAGCGCGTCCTGCCAGGCCTCCAGGTTCATGATCACCGTCGCTCGTCGGTAGGCCGGCAGGCTCAGGCCCGAAGCCAGCAGCCGGTGCGCGAGCTGCACCTGTCGCATGGTCAGGTCGGCCATCGGCACGCCCTCGTGATTCGTTGGCGTGTAGTACCAGACCTCCCGGCGCGGGTCGGCAAAGGGTGGGTTCGCCGCGGACCGCAGCTCCTCCGGCAGCGAGTCGAGCCAGTCGCTGGCCGCCTCCGCCATTCGTGCAACGACATCCTTCGCGGCGACGCTCATGCTGACCTCCGATCGCCGCGCAGCCTACGGCTCGGGAAGGGCCGCGTGAAGCGCTGGAGCACGGAACCACCCCGGGCGTCTCGAGTGGCGGTCTCCAGGCCCCCTGTGACACAAGGCCCGAGGTTGAAGCGACGTTTCTTGTTCGAGCGTTGTCGTCGCGCTCTCGTCGGGCAATAGAGTGCGTCTGGTTAACGGTCCTGGAGTGTGAAATTCTCAACCATTGCTGCTACTCTAGGATGCACAATTCTCAGGAGATTCCGGCAATGGTGAAGTTCTCAACGGTAAAGGCGTCCGCTGCTCCCGGTCCAATGAAACAGACTGGAAGGCTTACTGCTCGAATGCGGCAGTACGAGGACTACGTCAATTCGGTGAAGTCCGATGAAGCGGGAAAGCTCACTCCTGAAGAGGGCGAGACGACTCGTGGACTCGCCCTCCGGATTTCTCGTGCGGCCAAGCGCGTCGGCAAGAGCGCCGACACCTGGGTCCGCGACGGGTCCGTGTATTTCGTCGTTTCCTAGCCTGGAGCGCTCCAGCCGTCCTGCACGAGCGAACGCGTTCGGCGGTTAGCCGCCGGCGGCGCTTGCTGCGGCGTTCCGTTCCGGGTCCGGCGCCGAGCTCATGCGGCGCAGGTCCGTTTGCGTGGCGACCATGACGACGCCCAGCACCAGCAGCCCTACACCGCAGATGGCATACCACTCCTGCGCTCCCACCACGTCCGCCATCAGGCCGGCTACCAGCGCGCCCAGGGGCATCGCCCCGGCCATGCAGATCTGATAGATGCTCATCACCCGCCCCATGATCGCGTTCGGCGTGTGCGCCTGAACGAGCGCCATGTTCAAGTTCGTGAAGAAGCCCGCGTTCCATCCCGTGACGAACATGATGACGAGGGCCAGGCTGTACCACGGCGCCACGCCCAGGCCGATGTTCAGGAAGCCGCCCACCACCAGCGTCATGAGGAAGTAGAAGCCGGCGCGGTCCACCCGCCGGAACGATGCGAGTACGAGGGACGTGATCAGCGTCCCGCCGAGCATCACCGTGAACAGCATCGAAGCCTGGAAGGGGCCCGCGTCCAGATCGTCGACGGCGATCTTCGGGAGCAGCGCCTGGAACGCTCCTCCAATCACCAGCGCCGTCGCCAGCAGGGCGATCATGAGGGAGCGAATCCCCGCGTGGTGGACCACGAAGCTGAACCCCTCGCGCAGGTCTTCGCTCATTCGTCGGGAGATGCTCGCTCGCACATTGGGGACGCGCAGGGGGATGAGCGCGAGCAAACCCAGCGTTAGCAGCCCCGCCTGCGCCGCGAAGGCCGCGGAGATTCCGCCGAGTTCAATGACCGCGCCGCTGATCACCGCGCCGCCTGTCGCGACCTGCGCTCCCACGTTCATGAGCGTCACCGCGTTCAGGACGCGTTCTGGAGGCACGAGCGACGGCACGATCGCCTGGCGTACGGGCATTCCGAAGGCCACCGCGGAGCCCAGCACGAACGCCAGCGCGAGGACGCCCCAGATGTTGAGGGAGCCCATCGCCACGAGCGTGGCTGCCCCCGCCGTGATCGCGATGCCCGCCACCTGGCTTCCGAAGAGGAGCAACCGCCGGTCCAGCCGGTCCGCAAGGATGCCTGCGTAGAGCCCGAAGAGGAGGATGGGCAGCCCCAGGGCCGCGATCACGAACCCGAGCACGGCCCCCTCGCCCACCGTGAACCCGGGCCAGAGCTGTACGCCGCCTTCCCCGATCTCGATGGCCAGCCAGGCGAACGTGAACTGCTGGATCGACTGCGAGAGCGCGAACGTGATCGTGTTCGCCCACAGCAACGTGAACGGCTTCGAGCGGAATGCGGCGAACGTCGAGTGCGAGAGCCCGCGGCCCTCGTGCTCAACCGCTACCGGATCCGCGGCTGTTTCGGAGACAGAACCCACGTACCGGCGATGCTACAGCGCCAACCCCTCCGCCACCGTCGATCTGCCCCGGCCCTCGACGCTAGCCCCCCGCCGCAGCGGCCGCTGCCGTGGCCGCCGGGTCGGGCGCCGAGCTCATCCGCC
>VXRS01000211.1 GCA_009838385.1 Dehalococcoidia bacterium
GGTGTAGGGCTTGCAGGTAAACGGAATTCCGGTTACGGTTCGGCGATGCGAAGTGATGCGCTGGCGAACCAGCGGAAGATCGTGGAGGCGGCCACCCGCCTCATGGCCGAGCGGGGACTGGAAGCGGAACTGACCGACATCGCCCACGAGGCGGGTGTCGGAGTCGGCACGGTGTACCGCTGCGTCGGAAACCGGGACCAGGTGATCGAGACGATTGTGCGGGATGCGGTGGCGCAGATGGCGGCAAGTCTTGACGAAGCCGAGAGCCGCGAGGACGGCGCGGAAAACCTGATCGCCCTCGTCGAGCGACTGCACACCGTCGTGGGGAAGTACGGCTGGGTGCACGCCGCGCTCATCGGGGGACGCGAGGAGATCCGCAAGGAGATGCGCGCCGTCGATCCGCTGCGGCGCTTCCAGGCCCTGTACGAGCGAGCACGGTCGAGCGGTGAGCTGCGGGACGACATCGACTCTGATGTGGCGGCCGCGCTCATCCTGGGCAGCCTCGCCCCGTGGGCAGCCATGACACTCCAAACCAGGGGCGACGCACGAGCAGCCGCAGAGGCGGTGCTCAGCCCCTTCCTCGCACGGGCGACCACAGCGAACGCCGGGGAGGCACAGTCATGATGGGAATGGGCGGAGGCCAACAGATAGCCGGCGGACTGCCGCCCGGGATGGAGCTGCCCACTCGGCGCAAGGTGCTCGTGCTGGCGGGCGTGCTCTCAACGATGTTCCTGGCGGCGCTGGACCAGACGATCGTGGCGATCTCGATGCCGTCCATCGTGGAGGACCTCGGCAACCTCGACCTTTACGTGTGGCCGTTCACCTCGTACATGCTGGCCTCGACGGCGCTGGTGCCGGTGGTCGGGAAACTCTCGGACCTGTACGGGAGAAAGCCGTTCATCCTGGCGGGCATCGTCATCTTCGTGGCGGGCTCGTGGCTGAGCGGCGCAGCGGCGGACATGATCTACCTGATCGCCTTCCGGGCGGTGCAGGGCGTGGGCGCCGGCCTGATCATGACGACCTCGTTCACGTCCATCGGCGACCTGTTCGCACCGAGGGAACGGGGACGCTGGATGGGACTCTTCGGGGCGACGTTCGGGCTGGCGACCATCATTGGACCGCTGGCCGGAGGGGCGCTCGTCGACCACCTCTCCTGGCGCTGGATCTTCTACATCAACATCCCCGTAGCGATGCTGGCACTGGCGCTGGTTACCTACGGCATGCCGTGGTTCCGCGGCCAGGGCAAGGCGATCATCGATTGGGGCGGCGCAGCGCTCATTGTGGGCGTCACCGTCCCGCTGCTGCTGGGCCTCTCCTGGGCGGGGAACCAGTACGGCTGGAGCGATCTCCCGGTGGTCGTCTCGCTGAGCGTGTCAGCGGCGTTGCTCGTGGTTCTCCTGCTGCAGACGAGGCGGGCCAGGGAGGCCGTGCTTCCGCTCTTCCTGTTCCGGAACCGGGTCTACACCGTCTCGGTGTTGACGACGATGGTGCTGGGCGCGGGCATGTTCGGCGCGATGCAGTTCCTGCCGTTATTCCTGGTTGGCGTCCAGGGCCACTCAACGACGGATTCCGGCCTCGTCATGATGCCGATGATGTTCGGGATGATATTCGGGTCGGTCGTGACCGGGCAGTTGCTGAGCCGCGGACGGGACATGCGAGTACTCGCGATCTTCGGAGGATGCGCACTGATCACCGGCTTCTTCCTGCTCTCGACGCTGGACCAGGGCTCCTCAGCCTGGTCCACGCGGGGCTACATGATCCTGCTGGGGCTGGGCATGGGCTTCTGGATGCCGACGTTCCAGCTGGCGGTGCAGAACGCCGTGCCCCACCAATTCCTGGGAGTAGGGACGGCCTCAGTCAATTTCTTCCGCCAGATCGGGGGAACGTTCTCGGTGGCCATCCTCGGATCGCTGATGGCGACCACCTTCAGGTCGAACCTGGAGAACGCGGTGGATCCGCGGTTCGGCGAGATCCTGTCGGACCCGCAGCGTCTCCTGAGCGAAGAATCGCTTGCAAGGCTCACAACGGCGATCGAACGGCAGAGCCCAGGCGCCTCGGAAAGCGTGATCGACGCGGCGCGGATCGCCCTCAGCGACTCGGTGACGGGCATCTTCCTCGTGGGGGTCGGCATCGTGGCGGTTGGGTTCGCCATCGGGCTGCTCATGCCGCGCGTCCGCATGCGCAGCCGCGAGGACTTGATGGCGGAAGCCAGCGGCGAGAGTCCCCCGGGTGAGGACGACTCCGGGGAGCCCGGCGGCTTCGGCGTCGAGCCGGAGGAAGCGGGCGCGCCAGGCGGCAAGTAGCTGCATCGGCACACGAATAGGAAGGAGCCCCCTCGCTGAGGGGGCTCCGCTGTTTCCTGGTGCCGAGGGCCAGGGCTACTTGATGCCCTTCTCCAGTAACTCGGGAAGGTCGGCGTCATCGGTGTCGACGAGGGCATCGACCCACTTGTGGAAGAGCTGTCCACCGCCCTCGTTGCGCCCGAAGAGGGAGAACTCCTTGGCGCCGGTGGCGAGGGCCTTCTGCACGTGGAAGCCGGTGTAGTAGTCCTCGTTGCCGACGACGTGGCCCATGAAGTCCATGTACTCCTTCAGCTCCTCCGGATCCTGCTCCTCGGGGGGTTCGAAGCGGAGGAAGTTCTGGATGGTGAAGGACTCGCCGGGGGTCTTGCCGGGGAACATCTGCGAGACCATGTAGCCCGTGCCCGTGCTGCCGGCGATGGACATGTTCGGGAAGACGGTCCAGACGCCCGCGGTCATGTCGTCGTAGCCCCACTCCGACTCGGGGGTGTCGGCGAGCTTCTCGTGGCCCTTGGGCGACATCACGCGCACGTGCGGGCCCCAGGAGTAGTAGTCGGGCTGGAAGGGGCCGTCGGGACCGAAACTGTTCCGGTGGAGGATGGGCACATGGTAGAAGTCGCGGTAGCCGTCGTAAGCGACCTTCCAGTTGGGACCATCGAGCGGCTGGGCGCCCACCACGTAGGCATCGTTGAAGGCAAGGTCATCGAGGACGGAGTCGTAGCCGGCGAGGAAGGCGTCGATATCGACGTCCGAGTCGGGCTTGAGGGTGACCCAGATCATGCCGGAGCGCTCGGCGGAGGGGAGCTCGGTGAGGCCGAAGCAGGACTTGTCGAGCTCGCCGAAGTTGTCCTCATCGAAGACGGCGACGAGCTTGCCCTCGAGGTTGTACGTCCAGGCGTGGTAGTTGCAGCGGAAGACCTCGGTCTTGCCGACCTCGGGTTCCTCGACGATGAAGTTGCCGCGGTGGCTGCACATGTTGACGAAGGCGCGAGCCTCGCCGTCTTCGGCGCGGGTGATGAGGACGGGCACGCCCGCGACTTCCATCGAGCGATAGGAGCCGGGCTCACGCAGCTCGGAGGAGAACGCGAGGGCGAGGGGGAGCCGCCGGAAGATGCGGTCGACCTCGGCCTCCCAGCGCTCCTGGTCGTGGTAGAGCGCGGTGGGGATCTTGTAGATCTCGTCGGCGAGGTCGATGCGGTTGTTCTGAAGGTTCTCCACCTCGCGGCGGGACATCTCCACCAGCTGCTCACGGCTCATTGGACACACTCCTGGCGCCCGCCCACCTGCACGGGCGGCACGAACGGCTCAAGGATAACGCGGACGGCAGGGTTGCGCCCTTTTCTAGTGGCCCGGCTCCTCGAACCAGCCCTGGACGATGAGCACGGCGACGGCCCCACCGGAACGGGCCGCATCCATCGCCATCGTCGAGCCGATGGCGTCGCCGGCCGCCCAGATGCCCTCGACATTCGTCTGCTGCAAGGGGCTGACGGCGATAAACCCCTCTTCATCGACGGCAAGGCCGAGGCCGCGAGCCAGGCGCTCGACGAG
>VXRS01000092.1:0-1174 GCA_009838385.1 Dehalococcoidia bacterium
CGACGCTCTCCTACACGGGGCCGGTGCTACACTGCCTTACCTATGCCTCCGGCTCAGCGCGACCTGTACGAGGTGCTCGGGATCGCCCGGAATGCGTCCGCGGACGACATCAAGCGGGCGTACCGGAAGCTGGCCATGGAGTACCACCCGGACCGCAATTCGAGCGCCGACGCGCCCGAGCGTTTCAAGGAGATCAACCGCGCCTACGAGGTGCTTTCCGACACCGACAAGCGCAGCGCCTACGACCGGTTCGGCCACGCGGGCGTCGACGGGGCGGGCGGGCCGGCGGGGTTCGACGGGTTCTCGACATTCGATGGCTTCGGCGACATCTTCGACGCGTTCTTCAGCGGGGCGGGGCGGGGCGGACGGCGCCGGGGTCCGGCGCGTGGCGCCGACCTGCGCGCACGCATCAGGCTGACGTTCGAGGAGGCGGCGTTCGGCACCGAGAAGGAGCTGGAGTACACGCGACTGGAGCACTGCGAGGACTGCAGCGGCTCGGGCGCGGCGCCGGGCAGCTCGCCCGAGGTGTGCGCCGAGTGCAACGGCGCGGGCGAGATCCGGCGGGCGCAGCAGAGCGTGTTCGGGCAGTTCGTGAACGTCTCCACCTGCGGGCGGTGCCGTGGCGAGGGCCGCGTCGTCACGAGCCCGTGCGACAACTGCCGGGGCGGTGGGAGCGTACGGCGGGCGCGCGAAATCAGCGTGAAGATCCCGGCGGGTGTCGACGACGGCCAGCAGGTGCGGCTGACGGGCGAGGGCGAGGTGGGCGACCGCGGCGGCCAGCCGGGGAACCTGTACGTACTGCTCGACGTGGAGCCGCACGAGCTCTTCGAGCGCATCGACAATCACATCCTGTACGACCTGCCCCTGAACATGGCGCAGGCGGCGCTGGGCACGAGCCTCACCGTGCCGACGCTCGAAGGCGACATGGACTTCGACGTGCCCCCGGGGACACAGAGCGGCGACGAGTTCGTGGTGCGCGGGCAGGGCGTTCCGCGCCTGAACAGCAACCGCCGGGGCGACATGATCGTGCGCGCGACGGTCGTCGTGCCGGAGTCGCTCACGGAGGAGCAGCAGGCCCTGCTCGAGCAACTCGCCGACACGCTGGGCACCCCTTCGCTGCCGAGCCGCCACAAGAGCTTCCTGGAGCGGCTGCGCGACGCCGTGGCCGGCTAGC
>VXRS01000092.1:1274-3842 GCA_009838385.1 Dehalococcoidia bacterium
GCGGCCGCTGTACGAGCAGGACTGGGCGGTGAGCTGGCGCGAGTTCTTCGGCCCGGTGGAGGCAGGGCGCATCGCCATCGTGCCCTCGTGGGTCGACTACGAGGCCGCGCCGGGGCAGCTCATCGTGCGGCTCGATCCCGGCCAGGCGTTCGGCACCGGCCACCACGAGACGACCCGGCTCTGCCTGGCGGCGCTCGACGAGTGCGTGCGGCCGGGCACGCACGTCCTGGACGTCGGAGCGGGCTCGGGGATCCTGTCGATCGCGGCGGTGAAGCTCGGCGCGAGCCGGGTAGACGCGTTCGAGATCGACCCGATCGCAGCGGACGTGGCGCGGGCGAACTGCGAGGCGAACGACGCCGGCGACCAGGTGACCATTCACGGCGGCTTCCCCCTTGAAGGCATTCCCCCTGCCGACCTGGCGGTCGCGAACGTGAGCGCACGGGCCGACATCGAGCTGGCGGAGACGCTTGCGGGAGCGCTCCAACCCACGGGGAAGCTCATCGCGAGCGGCTTCCTGACGACGGACCGGGACAACGTGCTGGCCGCCTTCGCCGAGCACGGCCTGACTCTCGCGGGCGAACGCGAGGAGCGCGACTGGGCGCTCCTGGAACTGGCGCGGGACTGACGGATGGAGGCCCTGCCACGGGTCTGTGTGCCGGAAGGCGTGGGGCCGGGGGCGCTCGAGCTTGCGGGCGCCCGGGCCCGGCACCTGTCGGGCTCGCGGCGGCTGCGGAAGGGCGACGATTTCCTCGTCTTCGCCGGCGACGGGGTCGAGTACCGCGCGCGGATCGAGGATGTTTCGCGGGAGCGAGTCACTGCCACCGTCGGCGACGTCACGCGGCGGGGATCGCGACCCGCGCGATCGGTCGAGGTGTGGTGCGGGAACGTGCGGGCGAACCGCATGGAGTGGGCAATCGAGAAGTGCGTCGAGGCTGGCGTCGATGTCTTCCGCCCCATCACAACGGAGCGCTCGGCGCGAGGGCAGGAACTCTCGGAGAGCAGACGGGAGCGCTGGGGGCGCATCGCGATCGAGGCGGCGGAGCAGTGCGGACGCCTCTACCTGCCCGTTCTCGCACCGGTCGTGCCGTTTCGCAAGGCACTGGCGGACCGTGACGGGGCGCTGGTTGTCGCGAACCGCGACGGCACTCCCTGGGCTGACGTAGCGCGGGAGCTTCCGGAGCAGGGGTCGGTCGCTATCGCCGTCGGGCCGGAGGGCGGCTTCACCGACGACGAGGTCACGAGCGCCATTGAAGCAGGCGCGCTCGTCGCCTCCCTTGGGCCGAACACCTTGCGAACTGAGACGGCAGCGGTGGTGGGGGTCGCCCTCGCGCGGGCCTAGGCGCCGGCCGCGATTTCGCGGGCGCGGGCGAAGACGGCGTCGAACATCTCCTGCGTCAGCTTCCCCGTGAACGTGTTTCGCTGGCTGGGGTGGTAGGAGTCGAGCAGGGTGCGTTCATCGGGCAGTTCCGCCTCGGCCATGTGCCCGAACTTCGGCCGGGGACTTAACCCGACGAGGTCGCAGATCGCGTCGTGGGCGTAGGCGCCGAGGGCCACCACGACGCTCGCCGAGCCGAGCAGATCGAGCTCGCGCCGGGCGTAGGGCATGCAGGCGGCGCGCTCCTCGCGGGTGGGGCGGTTGTCAGGGGGCGCGCAGCGAACGATCGCGCCGATGTAGGCGCCGGACAGCTCCAGGCCATCGTCAAGGCTGACGCTCGTGCCCTGGTTCGCGTAGCCCGCGCGGTGGAGCGCGCCGTACACCCAGTCGCCGGAACGGTCGCCGGTGAAGACGCGGCCGGTCCGGTTGCCGCCATGCGCGGCGGGAGCCAGACCGACGACGTAGAGCTCGGCGTCGGGATCGCCGAAGCCGGGTACGGGCCGGCCCCAGTAGGTCCAGTCGCGGTAGGCCGCGCGCTTCTCGCGAGCGACCTGCTCGCGCCACTCGACGAGCCGCGGACAGGCGCGGCAGCCGGCGATCTCGCCGTTCAGGGATTCGAGGGCTTCAGCGCTCAAGCGAGAGTCCGCCTAGGCCGGCTTGCGGCGGCGGCGTTTGCGGCGGCGACGGGCCGCCAACACGGGCGCGATCCAGGTCGCGCCGACGGCGGTCATGGCAATCGTGAGGTGGCGGCGCTGCTCCGCGCCCATGCCCGTGAGGCTCTCGGCGGTTTCCCGCAACTGCCGTGCGAGGTCCGCCGGCAGACCGGGCGTTCCCTGCGTGAAGTCGAACGTATCCTGCGAGCGGTCGGGGCCGGTCATGGGGTCGTGCGGGGCTTCCATCGGTTCGAGTATACCCGCGCGGTCAGGCGGGGGGCGGGCCAGCGAGGGCATCCACGAGAAGCGCGAGCACTTCGCCGACTTGCCCCTGGTCCACCACAGCGTCTGCGGCGGTGACAACCTCGGGCGGGGTCTCCGAGCCGCCCGCCACCGCCAGCACGAGCGCGTGGCCGCCCGACGCTCCTGCTGCCTCGAACATGGCGACATCGGTGAGGTCGTCGCCGAGAACGAGGATGGACCCCGGGCGGAAGCGTTCCACGAGGGCGGCGAGGGCCGTGTCCTTGCCGCCGCCGGCGG
>VXRS01000194.1 GCA_009838385.1 Dehalococcoidia bacterium
GTGCGGTCCCAGAACTCGACGAACATGCGAATGATGCGCACCGCCTGGTAGGACCCGCCGACCGACCATTCGGGCTGGTTGTCCTCGGGCTGGATCCAGACGAACCGGTTCATGGCCTCGTCGTCGCCGGAATCGAGGTTGGCCGTCCCGTCCTTGAAGCCCAGGAGGTTTCGCGGCGCCCCTGCGGTCCCATCGTTCACCGTGCCTCCGCGGGTGTAGCCGTCAATGATCCAGTGCAGGACGAGGTCGCGCCGGCGTCGACGCATGAGCTGGCGCAGGGCGAACTGGATGGTGTCGGGGTGACGGGCATCGATGTTGAGGAGCAGGTCGCCGTGCGTGCGTGCGGGGTCGAGCCGGTCGTTCGCGAGGAACGGCATCCGCACGAGCTCCACGGGCTGCTTCCCGGCGAGGCCGTAGCGGTCGTCGAAGAGCGAGGAGCCAACGCTCACGACGACGCTGAGGTCGTCGGGTTCGGGTTCGGCGCCGAGAAGCCCGGAGTCCGTCGGCGGGTAGGCCTCGGGGCGGATGGTGGGTGGCCTGCCCGACATCAGCCCCTGGATTTCGTCGGTCAGCTCCACGAACGTCTCGCGTAGCGACTCACGATCCGGGGACAGCACCTTGAATGAGGCCATGAGGCCCAGGGTGGGCACCGGCCGGGCTGTGATGCCCGTCTGGTGCGGTCCGTAGAAGTCGACGAAACGCGGTTCGATGTCGTCCGGATCGATGACGGCGGCGGAGTCACCGTCGCCATCATCGCCACAGGCGGTGAGCAGCACGGAGCCACCCGTTAGCGCTGCCGCACCGCCCGCGACCGCTCCGGCTTTGAGGAAGGCGCGACGGGAGAGCCTCGGGCGTGGCCCTCTCGGCCGTCGTTCCTCTGGCTGGTCCGGCATGCAGTCTCGCTACTGGAGCGACAACGCCCCGGCCGTCTGGGAGATGTTCTCCGACAGACTTGCGAGCTGCGCCTTCAGCTGATCGACCGTGGCCTGCGAGACCGTTGCGCCGTTGGGGCAGTACTCGTCCGAGTGGTACTCGTCGTTCTCCTGGCAGTACGGCACCCAGCCGTTGCCGTTGCGAAGAGGAGCGAGGGTCTCGTCGAGCTCATCGAACCCGGCGTTGATCGACGCCAGCAGGTCCGGATCGGCTTCCTCGAGGGCAGGCGTGAGGAGCCTGATCAGGGCCTTTGAACCTTCGAGGTTGGCGTAGAAGTCCCAGAGGTCGGTCTTGGAGTAGCGGTCTTCCTCACCGGTGATCTTGCCCTGGGAGACCTCCTCGATGAGCTCTGCAGCGCCGATCGCGAGAACGGCGGGCGGGAGCTCGAGATCGGGGATGGAGTCCCGGAGGATGCGGAGGTCCGCGTCGAGCTTGTCGGCGAACTGAGCCGCACCGTCCGTGGTGTTCAGCGAGAAGAGGATGTACTCGAGGCGGTGCCACCCCGTGAACTCCGGGTCGTCCTCGTTCTCGAAGTCGTCGACGCGGGCATCCACGGCGCCGTCGATCTCCTCAACGAGTCCGGCGATCGGCTCGATGCGCTCCCAGGCCAGGCGTGAAACCGGATACCAGGCCTTGGCTGCGTCGAGGTCACCGGCGCGGATGGCATCGGTGAACGCGTCCGTGTCGGAGATCATCTGGTCGACCTGGGCCATCAGGTAGCCACGGTAGCCATCCACTGCCGACTGGATGAGGTCGTTCGAGGTCATGGTCTCCATGCCCTCAGTGGAAATGCCGGTGGCCGATCCGGATGCGGACCCCGTGTGCGTGTGCGTACCGGAAGCCGATGCGCTGCCCGTACCGGACGGGGAACCACCCTCGCTCACCGGGATGGGTCGAACCTCGCCATCGTCGTCGCCGCACGCCACAACGAGGGCCGCAAGCGCAGCGACTGCCAGCAGCGCAGCAGCGCCCCTGACAAGGAATCGTGTTGCCATGAAAAATGCCTCCTGTTTCTGTGGGTAAGTCAGAACGAGCCCTCGTGATCGCCTTGACTTACTTTGGGAGCAAGTGGAGCCTAATAAGTGGCTGGCTTTCGGGCAAGTCAACGACCGGGAGAAACTTGCGAAACGGGAGCACCGCCTCGGCGAGCTCCTCAGGGAGCCTTGATGGGCGGTCACCTCCGCTGTTGCGAAGTCCCAGAATGGCCGTGCCATGCGAGGTGAAGTGGAACTGCGCACTCAGGCGCGCCGGCTGCTGGCCCAGGCGCGAGCACGACCCGCGCTGACCGGCGCACTCGCGCTGTTCGTGGTGCTGACGCTGGCGTACAGCGCCTCCATCGACATCCGGGCGAGCCGGGGTGCGTCGATCACGGGCGACGAGCCCTTCTACCTGATCACGACGCAGAGCCTGCTCCAGGACGGCAACCTCGATCTTCGGAATCAGTACGACACGCATTCGTACGAGTCCTTTTTCGACCACGCGGACGGCCTCTGGCGGCAGTCGGTCCCGCTCGACGACGGGCGCGTGCTGAGCCCCCACAACCCCGGGCTCGCGGTGCTCCTGCTGCCCGGCTTTGCCCTCGGAGGGCTGGCAGGCGCGCAGTTCCAGCTCGTGTTGATTGCGGCGCTGACGTGGGCGCTGGCGTACGTGCTGGCGTTGCGGCTCACTGGCGCAAGGCCGGCGCTGGTCTGGCTGGTGACCGCGGCCGTGGGGCTCACCGCGACCGCCTTCATCTACTCCTCGGAAATCTACCCGGAGATTCCTGCGGGGCTGGCGCTCGTCGGCGCCCTGCTGGTCGCGACGCGTCGCGAGCGGCTCTCGGCGCTGCCGGTGCTGGCGATCGTCGTGCTGCTGTCCGTCCTGCCGTGGCTCGGGGCGAAGTACACGCCGCTCGCAGCCCTGGTCGCCCTGTACGTCCTCTGGCGGGCGTGGCCGGCCGGGAGGGTCGTGCTGCTCGTGGGCGCAGGCATCTCCGCGGCTGCCTATGCCGCCTTTCACCTCGTCGTGTACGAGTCGCTGACGCCCTACAACGTGAACGTCATCTACGCGGGGGAGACCACGGCCAGCACGATCGGTCAGCACGTCGAGATTGGTGACCGCGTGTACCGGCTGTGGGGGCTGCTCATCGACCGGCGCTTCGGTGTGGCGCGATGGGCGCCCGTGCTGTTCGCGGTCGTGCCGGGGGCCGTGCTGCTGCTCCGGGGCGACGCCCGCTTGCGCCTCGTGCTGGGGCTGGTGGTGGTGCAGGTGCTGATCGCGACGTTCGTCGTGATCACGATGATGGGGTGGTGGTTCCCGGGGCGGACGCTCGCAACGGTGTTTCCGCTGCTGCCGATCCCGCTTGCCCTGCTGGCGATGCGATCCGGCCGGTGGGGGCGGACGGCCCTCGCGGTGCTCGGGCTCTACTCGCTGGGAATCACGGCCGCGCTGGCCGAGGCGGGGAGGTCGCGCGAGGTCGTCATCGCCGTCGACCCGTTCGACATGGGCGCCAACCTCTTCCAGGGGGTGTCGCGACTGTTTCCGCAGTACACCTCGTGGACCACGGAGACATGGGTGCTCACGGTCCTGTGGCTCGCGCTGGGCGGGCTGGCGCTGGCGGCCTGGGCGACGCTGGACAGGGACCCGGGGAGGGAGAGCCAGCGCCGGCCAGGACCGCCGGATCAGCCGGAGGAGTCTTCCAGCAGTCCCAGTTCCGCCAGGGCTTCGTGATACACGTCGGGAATGGCGGTGGCGGGCTTTCGGGCCGCCTCCGCGGCCCCATCCGCGAGGAGGATCGGTAGCCCGATCCGCTCCGCCACGAGCAGGGCCACGCCTGGGTCACACTCGATGTCCGTCTCCGCGCCGTTGTTCCAGAGGCGCATCCAGATGTGCCCCTTCTTGTCCTCGTCGCAGGTCAGGATCAC
>VXRS01000288.1 GCA_009838385.1 Dehalococcoidia bacterium
CCCAAGGAGTACGAGGCCCAGGCCTACGACGGCGCCGTCCGCTGGTGCGTCCAGGTCGACCTCGACGCCCTGCGCTGTCCCATCAAGGTCATCGGCTCTGACCCGACCACCCCCTTCTCCTTCTTCCCGGGCGTCGACCTGAGCGAGCTCATCCAGGCCAACTACGACTTCATCCCCGAGACCACCCACTTCCTCCAGCTGGAAGAACCCGAGCAGTGCGCCGCCCTCGCCATCCAGTTCCTCGAGGAACGCGGCCTCGCCTAGGCGGAAGCGCTACTACTCCTCGGCGCAGTGCTCGATGGGCTCCAGCTCCCACCACGCGTCCGGGAGCCGAACCGCGACGCCCTCAACGTCCCCGCCGCGTACCTCGATGTACGTCGCACCTCCGGACATCGCGAAGCCAGCGTCCTCCTCGTACCACCCGATCATGGTGCAGGCGCCAGCCGGCGGCGGGTAGATGGCGATTGCGTAATACCCTTCCGCCGGGATGGCGATGACGAAGCCTCCACCCGCAACGGTCAGGCTGTAGCTGCTGTAGGACCCGTCGCTTGAAATTGCCACAAGGCCAATCCGTCGCAGGCCATCGCCGCGCGGCCCCACCACGGAGCCGCTGATGGTGTTGAACGGCGGCCGGTTCTCGGCGCGATGGCGCTCGAACTCCTCGTAGAACTCGTCCACGCCGATGCCGAACACGCTGCTGAAGGCTTCCTTCCACCGCAGACCCGTTGAGACGCTCCGGTAGTAGTCGAGCAGGGCCTCCTCGCCCGCCCGCTGGACAAGCAGATCCACCGCCAGGAAGCCGAGGACGTAGCCTTCCACGAAGATCTGGTCGCCCGTCGCCTCAAGCGTGCCGGCCCACGAGGCTGCGGAGAACGCCTTCTGGTCCCGCAGTTCCTCGTACGTTCGGGGCCCTACCTCCCCGCGATAGACGGCTTCCGCGTATTCGGCCATACCCTCCAGCAGCCAGAGTGGCCCTGTGGCGCGCCGGAACCCGTCGAGGTTCCCGCCGAACCCCGCCAGCTGATGCTGCAGGAGATGGAAATACTCGTGCTCGAGAACAAGTGAGCCGTCGAGACGACAGGGACCGTCGATGAGGAAGATCGCGAGCCCCGGTCCGGCGAAGCAGGTCCCCCCGCTCAGGCGGAATCCCGTTACATCCTTGAAGACGCCATCGAGGGTGTCGCTCTCCTTCACCAGGTAGACCGTGAACTCGGGCGCGCTCACCCCGAAGCGTGCGTCGAAGAAGGTGATGATCTGGGCCAACTGGGCGTGAACTTCCTCCGCCACGCCCTCGTCGAGGCCGTCGTAGAGCACGACCCCTGCCTCCACCGTCCCTCCCGAGTCCAGGTGCACGGTGCGCGCCGTGGCCTCACCCTTCGGCCCGCATGCGCTCAGCGCCAGCGCGGCCAGCCCGACGCCGAGGGCCGCAGTCATCCAGGAACGGGTCACGAGCCAAGCATAGGGCCCGGCCGCCCAGGAGTAGTGGACTGGCGAGGCGGCACACCGTCTTGGAGGCCGATCCACCCCGCCCTCCGCCACCACTCACACTACCCCACACGAAAGCGGGGCGCCCATCGGGCGCCCCGCGATGGTGCGTTGCCGCTGAACGTTCGCGCTAGGCCGTGCCGTGGCGCAGGAGCTTGCCGCTCGTCGCGCCCGTGCACTCGCCGTCCACGAACGTCTCCTCGCCGTTGACCAGGATGTGGCGGTAGCCGTGCGGCTTCCGGATCAGGCGCCAGGCGCCTGCCGGGTAGTCGTACGCCTTCTCCACCTCGCCCATGTCGAGGTTATCGAGGTCGTAGACCACGATGTCGGCAGGGGCGCCCTCGCGGATGGTGCCGCGGTCGCGGAAGCCGGCCGCCAGCGCCGGGTAGGCGCTCAGCCGCCAGTGGGCCTCTTCGAGGCTCATCATCTCGTGGTCGCGAACCAGGAGTGCCAGGTACTCGGTCGGGTAGCGGCCGAGCGTGATGAACTTCGTGTGCGCGCCGCCGTCGGAGACGCCGGGCAGGGCGAACGCCGAGGTCGCCATTTTCTTCATGGCCTCGATGTCCATCTTCTGCGGGGCCGTCACGAAGAGCGCTTTCATGTCGTCCTCGAGGGCGATGTCGAGCATCGCGTCGATGACGTGCACGCCGCGCTCCTTCGCGACCTCGCCACAGGTCCAGCCCGTGTACCGGTCCAGCTCGGGCTTGTGCAGTTCGCCGATGATCAGGTCGTTGAAGTTCAGCACGACGCCCGCGCCGCCTTCCGACCAGTCGCCGCCCTCGTCCTTGATCGCCTGGCGGCGGACGGGGTCGGCCATCTTCGCGGCGCGCTCCTCGACCGTGCCGAGGGTCATCTCGCGCCAGGCCGGGCTGGAGTCGAACAGGTTCCACTCCTCGAAGGTGAACTGGAAGTTGTTCTCCGCCGTCAGCGCCTGCCCGAAGATGCGGGTGCCGCGGGCGTTGCACTCGTCGAGCCAGTCCATCGCCTGCTCGTAGCCCGGCATGGCAATGCCGTGCTGGTCCGTGAAGACCGCGAGCACGTTCCAGATGACGGGGCGGCCGCTCTCGTCGGCGAGCTTCTCGGTCAGGTCCTGGCTTGCGCCGATGCATTGGATGAAGCCGCGCCCGACTTCGCGCAGCACGCGCGCGAAGGAGAGCAGGTCGTCCTGCGTCATCAAGTTCGTGATCATGAGCGTGCCGTCGTAGTCACGCTGCACGTCGTTCTCGCCGATCTGCGCCGACCAGCCGCAGCCGCCCGCCTCGAGGCCTTCCTTCATCAGGCGGTGCATCTCGGCCATCTCGGTCTCGTTGGCCGGACGGCTCTTCGCCGCCTCCAGACCCATGACGTACGACATCAGCGGGTTGAGGGGCATGTAGCTGAGGACGTTCACGCCCTTGGGGGTGCGGTCGAGGCTGTCGAGGAACTGGGGATAGGTCTCCCAGTCCCAGGGCATGCCTTCCTTCATCGACTCCAGGGGAACGGCCTCGTTGCGCGACATCGTCAGCATGGCGCGGTCCTGGTCCTCGGGCTTGCACGGGGCGAAGCCGAATCCGCAGTTCCCGATGGCGACCGAGGTAACGCCGTGCCAACCGGAAATCGAGCACCACGGATCCCAGTAGATTTGCGAGTCGTAGTGCGTATGCAGATCGACGAAGCCGGGGACCACGTTCAGGCCGCTGGCGTCGATGACCTTCGCGCCGTTCGACGTGTGAATCTTGCCGCCGATCGAGGCGATGACACCGTCCTTGATGCCGATGTCGCCGCTGAATCGCGGCGTCCGCTGACCATCGAAGATGGTTCCGCCCTTGATGACGGTATCGAATTCAGGCATGCCTTTTCTCCCGGATTAGGTTGGTCGTTGTCGCCAGTGTACGCGCGTTGGTGCGCCCGTCCAGAGAACGGGGGAGGCGAGCATACCCCATTCGTCGCGGGGGTTGCCGCGGCTTCAGGGAGTGGGGCGCTGGAGCAGGCGGACCTCCTCAACCCAGAACATCCCCTCCGAATCCTCGCTGAAGATGAGGACGAGGTGAGGGATGCCCGGAAGACGCCTGGTCTCGACGGTACGCAGACCGCCAGAATTCGGCGCGACCGGGAACTGGTGTCCGGCGACGCCAATCGTGCGCAGAGCCCCGTCGATCGCCGCGCGGGCACGCGGGAACTGCCGGGTGAGCGCCTGGTACTGGGAGTCTGCGAAGGGCGTCCAGCGAACCTCAGCCAGCACGCGCGACCCGGCCCAGCCGTTCGGCGACTTCCTGCGCTGCGCGGGTCGCTTCCGGACTAGGGGGTTCAGTGGATACGAATACGAGGTTGTAGGCGATGAC
>VXRS01000297.1 GCA_009838385.1 Dehalococcoidia bacterium
ATGCCGTCCTCGAACATCTGGATGCAGAACGGGCAGGCCGTCGCCACGATGCTCGCGCCCGTGTTCGCCGCCTCCGCCGTGCGCAGGTGGTTCACCCGCGTGCCCGACTCCTCCAGCCACATGTTCCCGCCGCCCGCGCCGCAGCAGAGCCCCTTCTCGCGGCTGCGCGGCATCTCAACGAGTTCCGCGCCCGGAATCTGGTCGAGCACCTCACGGGGTGCGTCCATGATGCCGTTGCCCCGGCCCAGGTAGCACGAGTCGTGGTACGTGATCGTCTGCCCGCCCATCTCCTTTGGCTGCAGCTTGCCCTGCGCCAGCAGCAGTTGGAGGAACTCCGCGTGATGCGTGACCTCCCACTGCCCGTCGAAGTCCGGGTACTCGTTCTTGAATGTGTTGAAGCAGTGGGGGCAGGCCGTGATCACGCGCCGCACGCCCATTTCGTTCATCGAGGCCACGTTCGTCTCCGCCAGAGTCGCGTAGAGGAACTCGCTCCCGAGTCGCCGTGCCGGGTCGCCCGTGCAGGTCTCCTGCTGACCCAGCACGCCGAAGCTCACGCCCGCCTCGATCAGGAGCCGCACCACCGACTTCGTGATGGGCATGTTCCGCTCGACCAGCGCCCCCGAGCAGCCCACCCAGTACAGGTACTCCTGCGACCCGTCGAAGATCGGCACCTCGATGCCCTCTTCGCGGAGCTGCTCCATCCACGTCTCGCGCGTGAGTTGCGTGCCCCGCCAGGGGTGGCCGCGCTGCTCGATGTTCTGAAGAGTCTCCTGCGCCGTTCCCGGGATGCGCGCCTGCTCCATCACGAGGTAGCGCCGCATGTCGACGATCGTGGGCACGTGCTCGATGAGGACCGGGCATTCCTGCACGCAGGCCATGCACGTGCGGCAGGCCCACAGCGACTCGTCCTTCACGTAGTCGCCCACCAGCTCGCCTTCGACCTTCTCCGAGGGGTCCTTGCCCGCGATCAGCAGCGGCCCGGCGTGGTTCATGTACGACTTGAGGT
The DNA here is from genome assembly GCA_009838385.1 of Dehalococcoidia bacterium. Next base: position 1,007 of record VXRS01000297.1, read on the forward strand.
CCTGGATGATTGCCATCGGCGAGAGCGGCTGCCCCGCCGTGTAGGCCGGGCATACGTCGGTGCAGCGCCCGCAGCGCACGCACGTATCCGCGTCGAAGAGCTGCTTCCAGGAGAAGTCCTGCACCTTGCCTGCGCCCAGGCTCGCTCCTTCCTCGATCAGCTGCTCGAAGTCGCCCATCGGCGCGAGGTAGGCGGGAACCGCCGGGCGCTTCAGGAAGGCGTTCACGGGCGCGAAAATGATGTGCCGGAACTTCGTCAATGCCATCAGGGTCAGCAGGCCGAACGCGCCCACGACGTGGATCCACCAAAACACCTGGTGTGCCGTCAGCAGCGCGCTCTCGCTCGCCGCGCCCACGATCTTCGCGATCACCCAGCCGCCCGGGGACCAGTACGACCAGTTCTCGTGCCCGGCGGGAATCTCATGCCCGCCGATCCGCAGCCCCTCCACGAGGAAGCCCGTGAACAGCACGAACCCCAGCAGCCCGACGACGATCGCGTCCTCCGACTGCCGCCGGTCCCACGTCAGCTTCGCCGGCGCCGGACCGAAGCGGCGGAACACCGCCATCCCCACGCCCACGAGCCCGATGATGCCGAACAGGTCGCCCACGAAGCTGTAGGCCAGGTAGACGCCGCCCTCAAGGAAGGCGTGCTCACCCCCGACCTGGAAGATGAGGTCGAAGTAGTCGTCGATCGCCAGCAGGATCGTCACCAGCGTCAGGACGGCGAAGCTTGAGTAGATGCACCAGTGCATCACGCCCGCGTAGCGGTCGTTGGTGACGCGTCCCGTGCCCGCCCCGAGCGTCAGCGCGTTCGTGATCCGCGCGCCCAGGTCGTTGAAGACGTTGTGGCCCCGTCCCAGCCGCCACACCCGCAGGCGCTGCAGGAACGCCCCCAGGATGACCGCCACGGCCACCCCGAAGATGAAGTACATCACCGCGAAGCCCTTGATGTTGAAGAACACCTCGCGGCTGGCGCGCTCGGTCTGCGCCGTCTCCAGTGCCCCGATGGCCGCGATCACCGCAACCGGCACGGCGACCCCCACGATGCTCACGTTGAAGCGCGAGCCCTTCAGGCCCCGCTTCTCCGTCGCGGCTGGCGTCTGCTCCTGTGCCCTCGGCGTCGCGCTCATACGTTGTCGTTCGTCGGCGTGCCGTACAGCTTGCGGAGGTCGGTCTTCAGCACCTTGCCCATGGCGTTCCGCGGCAGCTCGTCCACCACCGCGATGTACTGGGGCGCCTTGAACGAGGCGATGCGGCTCTTGCAGTAGGCGTTCACCTCCTCCGGCGTGAGCGTCGCCCCCGGTTTGGGCACGAGCACGGCCTTCACCACCTCGCCCCAGTCCACGTCCGGAACGCCGATCACGGCCGCTTCGTCGATGCCTTCGTGGTCCTCCAGGCAGTTCTCCACCTCGCCCGACGAGATGTTCTCGCCGGCGCGGATGATGAGGTCCTTCTTCCGGCCCGTGATGAACAGGTAGCCCCCGTCGTCCACGCGGCCCACGTCGCCGGTGTGCAACCAGCCGTCGATGATCGCCGTGCTGGTCGCGTCCTCCTGCTCGTAGTAGCCCTTCATCACGCGGTCCGAGCGGACGCAAATCTCGCCCTCCTCGCCCGTCGTCAGGAGGTTGTTCCGGTCGTCCATGATGCCGATCTCGACGTCGTCCATCGGCTTGCCCACCGATCGCAGGCGCGCCTCCCGCACGTCCGTGTCGACGCTCAGGTCGTGATCGTCCGGGCCGAGGTAGGTCAGCGTCGAGGTCGATTCCGTCTGCCCGTAGGCGTTCATCAGGCCGACGCCCTGCGGCGGGAAGACGTCGCATGCCCGGCGCACCACCTCGTACGGCATCGGCGCCGCCCCGTAGGTGATGAGCTGCAGCGTGGAGAGGTCCGTCCCCTCCAGGTCGTCGTGGTCCATGAGGCGCTTCAGCATCGTGGGCACGACCATCGAGTGCGTCGCCCCCTCGCCGCCGACGGCCGTCATCCAGCCCTCGGGCGTGAACTGCGGCAGCACCAGCATCGTGCGACCGCCCCAGATCGACGACAGCATCGCCGTCGCCCCCGCGATGTGGAAGAACGGCACTGAGACCAGCGTCTTCTCGTGGATGTCCGGGTCCGCCGGGTTCATCGTGTTTGTCACGTAGGCGGTCATGTCCAGGTAGGTGACCATGACGCCCTTGGGCAGCGCCGTGGTGCCGCTCGTGAAGATGAGGACCGTAGGCTGCTCGTCGTCGACCTCCACCCAGATGTCCTCCGCCGGCGCCCCGGCCACCAGGTCGGCGAAATCGAGGTACCCCTCGGCGGGCCCGTCGTAGCTCACGAACGTCTTCGTGTGCTCAAGCGTGGGCCGGATGCGGGCCACCAGGTCGCGGTAGCGCTCCGAGACGAACAGCACGGCTGCCTGGCTCACGTTGAGCATGTACGTCAGCTCTTCGTCCTTCGAGCGGTAGTTCAGGGGAACGAGGGTCACGCCCAGCATCGCGCAGGCGTAGTACGTCAGCACGAAGTCCGTGCTGTTCTGGGCCATGATGCTGACCTTCTCGCCCTGCTCCACCCCGAGGCCGCGGATGGCGTTCGCCAGTCGCGTCACCTGCTCCTGCATCGCGGCGTAGGTGAGGCGGCGGCCGGCCCCACCCACCTCCACCACGGCCTCCCGGTCGGGCACGACGGCGGCGGAGATCTGAAGGAATTCGATCGTGTTCATGCTCCCTCCCAGGAGCGGGTTTGCGCGTGTTCGCGGCGGAACGGGATTCTACCGGCGCCCCGTTTCGCGCGCGAATCG
>VXRS01000301.1 GCA_009838385.1 Dehalococcoidia bacterium
CCGCATCCCACCCCTCCCACGGCCGCGGGGGCTCGCAGATGTCTAAAACACCCCGGGGCGGAGGGGGTCACTCATTGGGGCAGCGTGGCACAAACCCGTGGGCCCTCGCCAGACGGCCCGTGCGTGCTAGGCTTCCTGTCACAACGCACACGAGAGGCAGTTCCTGTGGCTACCAAGGACCCGCGAGAGCCGTTCACGAGGCTTTCGATCGAAGAGGCGAAGGAGAAGCTCGACAGCGGCGACGCCGTGATGGTCGACGTGCGGGACCCGCACGAGTACGTCGAAGTGCACGCGAAGGGCGTGCGCCTGATTCCGGTGAACACAGTGATGACCGAGCTGGACCAGATCCGCGAATTCGCGGGGGACAAGAAGGAAGTGCTGTTCATCTGCAAGATGGGCGGCCGCAGCGCCCTCGCAGCCGAGTACGCGACAGCGGCGGGCCTCGAAGGGCTGGAGCTGTTCAACGTCGAGGGCGGCACGGACGCCTGGGCGGAGGCGGGGTTCCCGACGGGGGACTAGTCACACCCCTCTAGCCGCAGTCGTGGGGCCCCATCAGGGCTTCAGATCACCGCTCATTTGTGCTATACTCAGGTTGGTGCAGTGTGTCCCTGCGCCATCCCAATTCCTGTACCGGGGGTACCTGTCAGCCGCATGAGCGACGAAACGTTGACCGACCAGACTTCTTCCACCAGCGCCGACGCGATGATCGGCAGCGTCCTCAGCCGCCTCTCCAGCGGCGACTTCGATGAGCGCCGCGACGAGGAGAACGAGCTCTCCGGGAACCAGACCGCGACCCAGGAAGACGAAGAGAAGGACGAAAAGGATCCCGACGAGAGCGAGGAGGAAGAAGAAGAGACCGTTGCCCTCCTGACCGAGGAGTCCGAGGGGATCGACGATCCCGTGCGCATGTACCTGCGCGAGATCGGGAAGGTCTACCTGCTCACGGCCGACGACGAGAAGCACCTGGCCCGTCAGATGGAGGAAGGCATCCATCTGCGCGACATCGAGAAGGCGTACGTGGATGCGTTCGGGCATCCGCCCTCCGCGTCACGCGTGGCCGTGACCCTGCTCGAGCAGTTCACCGAGTTGCTGCCCATCTACAAGGCTGCCCTCTACTACGTGGACCGCTACGAGAAGGTGATCTCGGGCCAGACACCGCCCGAGGGCAGCGAAGACGAATGGCCCCCGAAGGAACCGAAGTGGCGCGACCTCGAGGGCATCAAGCTGATGCGCAGCAACTACACCGAGGTCATCGGTGACGACCAGTTCCGCGGTCTGATCGACCGGGAGATGGAGCTCCCCTTCCGCACGTACTGCATGAAGCGGCTGCGCAAGGACGAGGAGACGATGCACCACGCGATCGTCTCGCTCTCCATCGTGACCCACATCCTCACGCCCGACCTGTTCTCGCAGATGGCCGAGGAAGCCGGGGGCGAGGACCAGCTGCTGCCGCCCGCCGAGGGGCTGATCGAGAAGATCACGTCGCTCGAGGACCGGCTGCGGTACCACTTCGACACGATCAAGCACAACGGCGACAAGGCCGAGCGGCGCCTGACCGAGGCGAACCTGCGTCTCGTGGTGTCGGTGGCCAAGAAGTACATCGGGCGAGGCATGTCGCTCCTGGACCTGATCCAGGAGGGCAACATCGGCCTCATCCGCGCGGTCGAGAAGTTCGACTACCGCAAGGGGTACAAGTTCTCGACGTACGCGACGTGGTGGATCCGGCAGGCGATCACCCGCGCCATCGCCGACCAGGCGCGGACCATCCGCATCCCGGTGCACATGGTGGAGACGATCAACAAGCTCGTGCGCGTGAGCCGGCGCCTCGTGCAGGAGTACGGCCGCGAGCCGACAAGCGAGGAGATCGCGCGCGGCATGGTCGAGAGCTCGAAGCAGGACTCCGCGCACCAGTTCTCGCCGGAGCGCATCCGCGAAATCCAGAAGGTCTCGCAGGAGCCGGTTTCGCTGGAGACGCCGATCGGCGAGGAAGAGGACAGCCACCTGGGCGACTTCATCCAGGACGAGCGTGCGCTGGCGCCCGCCGACGCCGCCAGCCAGCAGCTGTTGCGCGAGCAGGTCGAGGACGTGCTCGCGACGCTTACCAGCCGCGAGCGCCGGGTGCTCCAGCTCCGTTTCGGGCTGGAGGACGGGCGCAGCCGGACGCTGGAGGAGGTCGGGCGCGAGTTCAGCGTGACGCGCGAGCGCATCCGCCAGATCGAGGCGAAGGCGCTTCGCAAGCTGCGGCACCCGAGCCGCAGCCGCAAGCTGAAGGATTACCTCGACTAGACGGTCTCCGAACGGCAACCCTTACGCCGACGCCGCCTCCCGCCAGAGGCGGCGTCCTGCTGCCAGCCACAGCATCACGCCGACGGAGTCGACCAGGAGCCAGATGACCGGCTGAGTGAGCGTGGGGTCGCCAAAGACCTGCATCAGCCAGGACCAGGCGAGCAAGATTGCCTGCACGCCACCGATGTAGAAGAGCCCGTTGACCTCGACGTAGGCGCGCCAGTTGTTGGCCTCTGGAAGCGCCGCATCGTGGCGGCGCTTCCAGAGGTAGGCGAAGAGCAGCACCAGGAGCGAGCCCGCCATCATGAACGGGTCGTAGGCCTCCCAGTAGGTGAAGTCGGGATCGTGATCGGGCTGGTAGAAGGGCGTGATGATCAGGTGAACGATCGTCGCGCCCGCCAGCAGCAGCAGGTACAGAGCGACAACGCGCTTCACGACGGCCAGGTTCTGATCAGTCACGGGCTCCAAAGGGCGCATGAGGCTCGCGCCAGAGCTTGATCGCCATCGTGACGGCGAGCATGGGCATGGCGATGTCGATCACCACCCAGAGGAAGGCGACGGGCTCAAACCCGCCTTCGCCCCACTGACTGGCGAACCAGTTGTTCAGGAAGCCGAGGAGGAGGGCCACGGCAATATGGAACCGTCCATTGGCGACGAACCTGTCCCAGCTACTGGCATCGTCGGCCAGGGACTTCGTTCCAACGAAGGTGACCAGGACAAGGAGGATGGCGGCAACGGCCATGAACCAGTTCAGGATGTCCCACACGTCGCTGGCATCGGCCAGGTTCCCCTGACCCGCATAGAGCGGGGAGATGACGAAGTAGGCTCCTACGGCCAGCCCCACGAGGAACAGGTAGGCGGCGAAGAGTCGGTGTACGGCTGCCATGCGGCTTCCTCCTTGCTATGGCCCGGCACTGCGGGCCTAGGCGTTCGCTTCTCGCCAGGAACGGAGTCCGTGCACCACGAACAAGATGGGCATGGCCGTGTCGACCATGTGCCAGATGACCCAGCTCGCGCGCTCCGGGTACGTACCCCACTCAACCCAGAACCAGGCGGGGAAGAAGGCCAGGGTCAGCGCCACAAGTCCGTAGAAGAGGCCGTTCACCTCGACGTACTGCCGCCAGGGCACGTCGTCCCCGGTGGAGGCGTCGAAGGCGCGCTTGCGGAGGTACGCTCCCGAGACGGCGAGCAGCAGCCCGATGGCCATGAACCAGTCGAGAACCTTCCAGACCGCGAGGTCGGAGTCGTGGTCCTCATAGAAGGGGAAGATGATGAACTGGACGGCCACCGCAAGACCGACCAGGAGCAGATAGACCGATACGAGTTGCTTGAGCGCTCCCGGCATCTTTACCTCCCTGTGCGAGAACCGTACCACGCGTATTCAGTCAGCCTGCTTACGGGCCGCGGGCGCTACCCTGACACCTCGCGGCGGGTCCACAGCGAGGCCCGGTTGGAGGCGGCATGACGGATCATCCGAAGTTCAT
>VXRS01000254.1 GCA_009838385.1 Dehalococcoidia bacterium
AGGACAGCGGATTCTGGATCCGTATGTGGGGGTTCGACTCCTCCGTCCCCAGCCACTTCGCTCAGTACGCATAATCGGGTCTGAGAGGCTGATGTCCGCTGTGTCCGCCCCGCCGATGGGGCTGTCTGGCGGGGTGGGGATCGTGTAGCGAATCGTCGCTGTCCCGGGCTTCACGGCGACCTCCTTCACGAAAGAGCGGATGAAGGTCCGAGACTCCGTCAGTTCGCTCGTTCTCAGGAAGTCGCTCATCTCCTCGGCGAAGGCGGCGATGGCGTCCACGCTGTCGAGAACAGCACGCCGCTCCGAGAGAGTCCTGCGCGCCTCGTCGGCAGCGGTCTCGAGGCGCTCCTGACGCTCCTGATGCTCCTTGAGACGGGGCAGGATGTCGTTGATCTCCAGGTCGGAGGTCTCGACGGCGTACCAGAGCCGGTCCATGCGCCGGCGCAGCTCGGCCAGCTCCCCCTCGATGGTCTCGAGCTTCACCCGCTGTTCGCGAGCCACGCCGTCCATCTCCTCGTCGACGAGCCGCACCAGTGCGCGGATGTTGCTCTCGGTGAGGATGTGCTCGCGAAGCTGCTCGATGATGAGTCGCTCGAAGTTCTTCGCGTTCAGCCGCGGCGTGTCACAGCTCCCCCGACCCCGCTTGATGAGGGACTGGCATACGTAGTAGGTGTACCGGCCGCTCTTGGCCTCAGCCGCCGTGAGCGCCCGGCGGCACGTCTGGCACTTGGCCAGCCCGCTGAGCAGGTAGGGGCTGGTGGCGCGGCGGGGATGGATCTTGGACGGCGCCTTGGCTTGCAGCACCCGCTGTACTCGACGGAACTCCTCGGGGGAGACGATGGCGGGGAAGGCGCTCTCGACGCGCACGGAGCCGAGGCCATCCTTGGCGGTGGCGCCCCAGATCAAGGTTCCTGTGTAGGCCTCGTTGGTGAGCATCGCGTAGATGGTCGTCTTGTTCCAGCGCTTGCCCCTGGCACTGGGGATGCCCTCGTCGTTGAGGATCCGGGCAATGGTGAGGACGCTCTCGCCCTTGAGGGCCATGTCGAAGATGCGGCGCATCACGGCATCTGCAGGCGGGTTTAGCTCCAGCTTCTGGCGCTTGCTTGCTCCGTCCTGTACCTCGACCTTGCGGTACCCGTGGGGAGGGACGGGAGCGACCCAGAAGCCACGGGAGGCTGACTCGCGCAACCCGCGCATGACCTCCTGCGCCAAGTTCTCGCTGTAGAACTCGTCGACGCTCTCGATGATGGCCTCCATGAGCTTGCCCGTGGGTGAGTCGTCGGCGTGCTCGGTGATCGAGACGACGCGGACGCCACGCCGGCGGAGCATCGACTTGAAGGCGACGGCGTGCTCACGCTTGCGCGTGAAGCGCGAGAACTTCCAGACCAGGATCTCGCGGAAGGGCGCGTCGGGACGCTCGGCAGCGTCGAGCATCTTGCGGAACTGCGGTCTATCGGCGATGCGTCCGCTCTCCGCCTCGTCAACGTACTCTCGGACGACGGCGTAGCCGTTCTTCTCGGCGTAGTCGCGCAGCGCCCGCAGCTGGGCCGAGACGGAGAGGTCGACATCCTGGCGGTCGCTGGAGACGCGTGCGTAGAGGGCGGCGGGTGTCGGGTCGGATGCGTGCTTCATGATCTCGTCCTCGCTAGTGCAGGCCGTTGTACGTGTGGGCCAGCCCATCCGTACACATGTTCTCATAGGAGCCTACCCCAGCAGGCGGGCGTCTGCTATTCGGAGCGCGTCCCGGCCACCGCTCGCCGAGCTCGCGAGGCTCTCTCAGCGGGGTTCCAAGTGAAATTGCTGGTAGTCCGCCAAAAGTGCGGTCGCTGCGGCGAACGGATACACCGTCGACCACGATCTTCGCGCGAGCTGGACGGTCGTGGCGTTCAGCAGCACATCCAGCGCAGGTGCGTTGGCGAAAGCGAAGTTGCCAGCTACGTCAAGCCCCAAACTTGCCAGCGAGAGTTGCTGCAGCATGGCCTCTTGATTCTGGTTCCTCGGGCCACTCGTCGACAGGCGCGTCCACTGTGGCCCGCCAGTGCCTGTAGGCTTGTGTTGCTATCTCCGAGGCGTTGGTCGAAAGGTCCGCAAGATTGTCTGAAGCGATGTCTAGAGCGCTCCACTCGACCAAGCCCAGGGCACCGAGGGCGTCGGGCATATTCGCGTAGTCGTACATCCTTCCGCCCCTATCTCTCTGTGAAGCTTCAAGTTCGGCGTAGGCTGCGCCGGCGCTAGCTAGCTCTACGGCGTTATCCCAGAACCGCATGGCCATAGCGGGGAGTGCCATGGAGAGCAACTGGCCTGACACAAGACCCATGCCACTGTGCGTGGTCTGGTAGTACGCGCTTGCTAGTGAGGTCAAAGCGTCCTGGTAGGACAGCCATGCATCCTCGTCACCAGCAAGATCCGGAACGGATGTCCTGAAGTCGGAAACCTCCATAGCGGCGCCCCGAGCCATCTCAGCGGCAAGTCTCAGTTGTTCGCTCAGTTCTTCATTCGTCACTTGTATTCGCTCCCTCTCAGTGGCTGACGTTGGTCGACGTTCGCGACAAAGCCCGGTGGCGGACCAGTGCAGGTCCGCGTCCAGCCGATGACTCTCCCGTCCTCGGCATGCTTGATGTCTCGGGCTTGGACCACACAACGACTCGCCTCGGCGGGGGCGGCTTCCATAGTGCACCGAGCGGACGTACGCCCCTCTGTCCTACGTGGGGGTGTGGGCTTGTCCAGGCGGCTGCGAACCTTACTCCTCGAAGGCTCTGGCGTTGCCACCTCCCGCCGAGCATGCTGCCCTGGACACCCAGTCGACCGCAGCTTCGCCCGCCCCGCTGGAGGTGGTGCTGGTACCGCTGCCAGACAGCTGACTGGTACCGTCCGATCCTGTGCAACTGGCCGACCACGACCATTTCGAAGCCGCCTGACGAACCGAGTAGGCACCGCTCTGGCCCGTCACTCCGTCCTCCGGAGCGATCGGGCTGGCCATCTCCAGGTCATCCAGTTCCAGTGGCGTAGGCAGGGCCGCGAGGGCTGCTGCGACGGTGCTATTCAGTAGCGCCCGTGTGAACTCACCCGAGAGCGTCACACCCGAGAGCAGACTGCGGTTGTCGCAGACGAGCAGGCCAAAGACCCCGTTACTGACCGCGTCCTCCAGAGTCGGAGCGGGACCGATGGTGAACTGCGTCCCGTCCCCGCAGGAGACAGTGCTGAGGTGCTGGCCATCAACGATGGAGGTAGAGAACCCCAGGACGGCAACCTGATCCGACTCGCCCTGCACCGCACTGCTGTCCTCTGGCCAGAGGTCGTTGATGTTGGTGGGCGCGGATGATGCTTCCAAATGCGACTGCAGGTTGCTCCGCAGTTGCGCCCCTGACAGCGTCCGACCGGAGAGAGCGAACGACTCGGCGAAGCCGCTGACCGAGCACGCCAGCAGGCCGCCCTTGCCGAGGTCATCGGCTGCCGCTCGTGAGGTGGCTGGGCCAACTGTGAACTTCGTGCCGTTATTGCACGTGACGTCGGCGTACCACTGCTCCACCTCTAACACGTTGGTCATGACGTCACGCTTCGGACACAAGGCATTGAAGTCGCGCGCCGCCTTCTCCGCGGCGGCCTGCGACAGACCGGTTCCGCTTCCCGTGTCAGTGCCGATGAGACACTTGCCGGACCAGCCCCATGTCGCGGGAGGGGGCGTCGGTGTTGGTGTGGGCGTAGGGGTGGGGGTGGGGGGGGGGGGTGGGGTGGGGGTTGGGAGGG
>VXRS01000261.1:0-1065 GCA_009838385.1 Dehalococcoidia bacterium
CTGCGCGCGCACGGTGGCCTCGTCGCCGACGATAGCCATCTCGGCGACGCCGCTGACACCCTCGGCCGCGATGACCTTCCGGTACGAGTAGATCTTCCCGTAGACCTCCCAGACCTTGCCGCAGGAAGCGCGCGCGGCCTCCTCGTTATTGGTCACGGAGATGGGGATGCCGGCGATGATGCGGGGGGCGGGGCGGCCGACTGAGTCAGCGGCCTTCGTGATGGTCGGGACGGCCGTCTGCTCGATGTAGTTGGGGCCGCACCAGAACATGCTGGTCCCATCGGCGAGCTCACCCGTCACCTTCAGCGTCCCTGGCCCCAGGGCCGCAATCAGCACCTTCGGGCGGCCGCCGCCCGGTACATCGAGCTGGGTGAAGGGGGCATTGTTCATGTGAACCCGGTACTCCTGCCCGTTGTGGTTCACGAGGTCGCCATCGAGCAGCGGGTTGAGCACCTCGAGGTACTCGCGCAGGTGCCGTATGGGCGTGGACCAGGTAAGCCCCTGCCAGTCCTCGACGATGAACTTGTGGCTGAGGCCCAGTCCGAGGATGAAGCGGCCGCCACAGACCATGTTCGTGGTGAGCGCCTGCTGCGCCATCACCATCGGGTGCCGTGGGTAGGTGGGGACGATGGCCGTCCCCAGCTCGATCGTGCTCGTCGCCTGTCCGGCGAGCGCGCAGATCGTCATGGCGTCGTGGTTCAGGTGGTTGCCGATCCAGGCGGACTGGAAGCCGTCGGCTTCAATCTTCTTGTAGGGCTCGACGATGGCGCTGACGGCGTCGGCTGCTCCCCCGCCAGGTGCCCGTGTGATGATTCGCATGCCCATCGGCGATCCTCCTGCCGCCCCCGGTTCGGGGCCGCCGCGATGATACGCCCGTCGGCTGCGGCTTGTGCGGAGGGACTGGCCGCCCCACGCTCGAAACATGGCCGCACCGGAGATGCACGCGAACTACTGGCAGGGCGAGCTCGTTCGGCTGCGTGCGCTCGCCGTCGAGGACGCCGAGGCGTGGCTCGCGGAGGACTCCGACAGCGAGGCCATCCGGGGGTTGAACTTCGGCATGGAGCT
>VXRS01000261.1:1165-3747 GCA_009838385.1 Dehalococcoidia bacterium
TCGCGGAGGACTCCGACAGCGAGGCCATCCGGGGGTTGAACTTCGGCATGGAGCTCCCGAAGTCAGCGGCTATGGCGGAGGAGTGGGCGGCGACATTCGCGAATTTCGGCAAAGCGGACGAGTTCATCTTCTTCTCCATCGAGGCGCTGGCGGGCGACTACGTGGGCAACATCAACATCCACGGCATGGACCGGAACAACGGCGTCTTCGAAACGGGCACGCGGATCTTTCGCCCGTACCGCAGGCGGGGATACGCGCTGGAGGCGAAGCGAATGGTCCTCCGTTACGCCTTCCACGAGCTGCGCTTCCAGAAGTACAACCTGCGCTGCCTTGAAACGAACGACGCCATCATCCGCCACGCGAAACGCCTGGGTTGCCGGGAGGAGGGACGTATCCGCCGCGCCGCGTACACGGAGGGCCGGTACCTCGACGTCCTGCTCTTCGGCCTGACCCGCGAGGAGTTCGACGCCACGCAGGGCTGAGCGGCGCCAGCCGCTACACTCCAGCCATGACCGACCCAGACAGCAGCAACGCCGACGCCTTCCGCGACGCGGCCCGTGCGCTGGCGACGGTGACGGTCGAGGGGATCGAGGCGCTGGGCGGAGCGTTCCGGCACCTGGACCGGGGGTCGATGTGGGAGCTGCAATCGCAGCTCCGCCCGCTGCAGGAGCGGCTTGAGGCGGCGCTTTTCGACCTGCGCGAGGCGCCGCTGCCGGACCGCTTCATCCCCATCCGCGACCAGCTCGGGGGAGGGGCGGAGGCGGCGCTGGAGGCGCTGGGCGCCTTCACGCGTCCGGTCCCGCGGGAGGAGCGCTCCCGGAACGTGCTCGCGGGCATGCGCGGACTCGCGCACGCCCAGGAGCGGCTCTATCCGCTGCGGTCGCTGCACCCTTCGCTGGGCGGGCTCTTCGCCGAGCCCCCCGTGAGGGACAACCTGGCAGCGCTCGACACGCACAGCTCCGACCCCGGGACGGGCATTCAGCGCAGCGGTCCCGACGACGACCCGGAGGCCCGCGGGGAGTTCCACCTGTACGTCCCGGAATCGCTGGACGGAAGCGAAGCACGGCCCCTTGTGGTGGCCCTGCACGGGGGCATGGGACACGGGCGAGACTTCCTCTGGACTTGGCTACGGGAGGCGCGCAGCCGCCGCTTCCTCCTGCTGGCGCCCACTTCGGTCGGTCCGACGTGGGCCCTGATGGGGCCGGACGCCGACCGCCAGCGCCTGCTGCGCTCGGTCGAGTTCGTACGCGAACAGTGCAATGTCGCCGGCGACCGCATCCTGCTGACGGGACTCTCGGACGGCGCTACCTACGGCCTCTCGACGTTTCTCTCGGGCGATACGCCATTCGCGGCGATGGCGGCCGTCGCGGGGGTCCTGCACCCGAAGAACGTCGAGGGCGGGGCCATCGCGGGGGCGGAGGGGAAGCGCATCTCGATCACGCACGGCACCAAGGACTGGATGTTCCCGGTGCAGCTCGCGCAGGCCGCGCAGCAGGCGCTGCAGGAGGCGGGCGCGGACGTGCGCTACCACGAGATCGCGGACCTGGCGCACGCCTACCCGCGTGAGGAGAACGCGGCCATCCTGGAGTGGTTCGACCCGTCGCTGGGGCTCGGAGGAGGGGACAACTAGGCGGAACGCCCATAGGGTGATACTGTGATAGGGTGAACCAATGAACGTCTCCTTCCGGAGTCGGAAGTTGGCGCGGTGCTATGCAGATATCAACCTGGCGGTACGCGAGTGGGGACCGGATGTCGGACGCCGCTACGTCCGGCGAGTGGACCTGCTCAGGGCCGCTCGGTCGATTGAGGATTTGTGGCCGCAGCGTGCGCTGGACCTCCATCCACTGCGGGGAGACAGGGCCGGGCAACATGCTCTGCGAATTACCGGCCGGATGCGGCTCATCGTGACGTTCTCCGACACGGGAGCCCGGATCGAAGAGGTTGTTGACTACCATGGCTGACGTATTTGAAGCCCCACCGATCGAGCCCAATGTCGCGATACCGCCCGGCGAGCACCTTGAGGAAGAACTGGAAGCTCGCGGGATGACCCAGCGCGCCCTCGCCCAGTTGCTCGGGCGACCCCCACAGATGATCAGCGAGGTCATCCGAGGCAAGAAGGCCATCACGGCCGACTTCGCCCTTGAGCTTGAGGGCGCCCTCGGCATCCCTGCTCACCTCTGGGTGAACCTTGAGGCGAACTACCAGCTCACCAGGGCGCGCCTGGAGTGGCAATCGGGCCTCGTTGAGCGCGATGTTCCCTCGCTCCTGGCAGCAGTCGAGGCCGCCTCCTCGGCCAACGGCGAGGAGGGGCCCTTTATCGCCCGCGTTCGTCGCATCACCGGTGATCCCTGGCGCACCATCGCCAAGCGCCTGGAGGGCGCGCGGCGCGCTGGCCTGCTTGATGTGTCGGAAGGGGATGCGCCCGGTGGGCGTCCCGATCGGGTCTTCGTGCTGTCTGAGCGCGGCCGGGCCCTGCTGCGCCGCTAGCTCTCGCCCGGGGGGAGGTCCTTCGACGCTTCGTCGTACTGGCGGGCGAACTTGCCGATGTCGGGCTCGGGGCCCATGGCGGCGTCGACCTCGGC
>VXRS01000014.1 GCA_009838385.1 Dehalococcoidia bacterium
GGTGTCGGGGGATTCGGACTCGGGGGAGCCGTCCATTTCGGCTACCGGTCCGCGAGGGCGGCGCTGGCCCGGCTGTGACCTTCGGCCAGGGCGGCGTCGATGCCACCGGGGTCGCGGGCGCCGGCTTCGGCAAGGTCGGGGCGGCCACCACCACCGCCACCGGCGGCCTTTGCCACCTCCCGGACGATGTTGCCGGCATGCACGCCGGCCTCGACAAGGTCGGGGGTGGCGGCGACGACAAATGCGGGGCGGTCGTCGATGACAGCGGCGAGGACGAGGAGGGAGGGGGTGAGGCGGCGGCGAAGGTCGTCAGCAAGCTCCTTGAGGGCCTCGCGGGAGGCAGCCTGGACGCGGGCGACGACGAGGTGGGCATCGCCGATGCGCTCGGCCGCCTCGGCCAGCTCGACGCCCTGGTCGGCGGCCTGGGCGCGCTGGAGGTCGGCGACCTGCGAGCGAAGGCCGGCGAGCTCCTCCTGGATGCCCTCGATGCGCGCCTCAAGGTCGGCGGGAGGGGTGGAGAGGCTCTCCGCGATGCGCTGCAGGCGAGCGTGCTGCTCGAGCAGGTAGCGCTCGGCCGAGGCGCCGGAGAGCGCCTCGATGCGGCGCGTTCCGGCAGCGACCGCCGACTCGCGCAGGATGTGCACGAGGCCAAGCTCGCCGGTCTGGCCGACGTGCGTGCCGCCACAGAGTTCGGCGCTGAAGGGCGTCCCGTCGCCACCGATCTCGACGACGCGCACCTCGGCGCCGTACTTGTCCCCGAAGAAGGCGAGCGCGCCGCCGTCGATGGCCTCCTGGTAGGTGGTCATGCGCCATTCGACGGGCCGGTTCTCGCGGATGAGGCCGTTCACGAGGGCCTCGACCTCGTCAAGGGACTCGCGCGGGGCGCTCTCGAGGTGCGTGAAGTCGAAGCGGAGGCGCTCGTCGGCGACGAGCGAGCCCTGCTGGCGGACGTGCTGACCGAGGACCGAGCGGAGGCCGGCGTGGAGGAGGTGGGTGGCGGTGTGGTTGCGGGTGACGCCGGCTCGCCAGACCAGGTCGACCTCGGCGCGGATGGCGTCATCGCGGCGGAGCTCGCCCTCGACGACCTCGCCGCTGTGGACGATGGCGCCGCTCGCCGCCTGCGTGTCCTCGACCCGGAAGACGCCTCCCGCGGAGTGCAGGAGGCCACGGTCGCCGAGTTGACCGCCACCCTCGGGGTAGAAGGGGGTCGAGTCCAGGACGACCTCCGCTTTCGTTCCGGCGGGAACGACCTCCGGGGCGGCGCCGTCGGAGAGGATGGCGACGGGCGTCGCCTCGCCGGTGACGTTGTCCCAGCCCGTAAAGGCGCTGTGGTCGCCACCGATAGCGGCCAGGTCGGGACGGTCGTCGCCACCAAGGAGCATGGCCGCTTCGCGGGCGCTGCGTCGTTGCTGATCGAGGGCGGCCTCGAAGCCCTCGACATCAACGGTGAAGTCGCGGACGGCGGCAATCTCACGCGTCAGTTCGATGGGCAGGCCGAAGGTGTCGTACAAGGCGAAGGCCTCGTCGCCGGGAACTACCTGCTCGCCGGCGTGCTCGAGGCGATAGAGCAGGAATTCGAGGCGCTGGGAAGCCGCCGTGAGGGTGCGGAGGAAGCGGTCCTCCTCGCCACCGATGGCGCGGAGGATGAAGTCGCGCTCCTGCTCAAGGTGAGGATAGGCGGGACCAAGCTTGCGGATGGAGGCCTCGACCAGGCGGTGGAGGAAGGGTTCGCCCACGCCCTCGCGGCGGGCCAGGTAGACGGCGCGGCGGAGGATGCGCCGGAGGACGTAGCCGCGGCCTTCGTTGCTGGGGACGACGCCGTCGCCGACGAGCAGGGTGGCGGCGCGGGCGTGCTCGGACATGGCGCGGATGGCGCGGCCCTCGGAGCTGCTGGCGCGGCCACCGAGGTAGTCGACACCGACGATGGCAGAGGCCTCCTGGAGGATAGGCAGGAAGATGTCGGTCTCGAAGATCGAGCTCTTGCCTTGCTGGATGGCGGCGACGCGCTCGAGGCCGCTGCCCGTATCGATGTTCTTCTTCGGGAGGTCGCTGAGAGAGCCGTCCTCGTGGCGGAAGTTCTGCATGAGGACGAGGTTCCAGTATTCAAGGAAGCGCCGGCCGTCGTTGGCGGGATCGGCGCGCTCGACGCCGCGCTCGGGGAAGTAGTCGTAAAAGATCTCCGTGTTCGGGCCGCAGGGGCCGACGGGGCCGCTGTACCAGTAGTTCTCGGACTCGTCGTAGCGGTGGATACGCTCGTGCGGGACTCCGGTGGCGCGCCAGGCCTCGTAGGCCTCGTCATCGTCGTCGTGGATGCTGACGTGGATGCGATCGGGGGGGAGCTGGTAGACGCCGGTGCTGAGATCCCAGGCCCAGGCGATGGCCTCGGCCTTGAAGTAGTCGCCGAAACTGAAGTTGCCGAGCATCTCGAACGCGGTGCAGTGGCTGAAGTCGCCCACTTCCTCGATGTCGGTGACGCGGAAGGCGCGCTGCACGGTGGTGGCGCGACGCACGGGCGGCTCGGCCTGGCCGGTGAAGTACGGCTTGAACTGCTGCATGCCCGCAGTGGTGAAGAGGGTGGTGGGGTCGCCCACGGGGACGAGAGGCCAGGCCGGAAGCTGGCGGTGGTCGCGTTCCGCGAAGAAGTCCACGAACGCAGCGCGAATCTCGTCGGAACTCCGTGGGGGAGAAGGCATCGCTGCCTTCGGATGCTACGAGCGCAACCCGTCGGGTGTCGAGCGAGGGAGCGGGCTTGCTCCTTGACAACGTCTTATGGCCCACTAGCATGAGCGACGCACACCGCCAGACGCGTATGAGCGACGATCCCGATCCACACGAACGCAAGCCCATTCCGTTAGCCGGCTCCACCGAGCGCGATCCGCGCCGGGCGCGTTCGCACGCGCGATGAGCGGACGGTTCGGAGTCGTCGTGCTCGCCGGTGAGCTCAGCGAGGCCATGGTGTCGGACGTGGCGCCGGCGCTCCACCGGGTGGCGGGGACGCCCGCGGCGCAATACGTGATCGACGCCGCGCGCAGGCTCGACCCGGCGACCGTGGTCGTGGTGGGAGACGAGCGGGGACAGGGGCGGGAAGCACTCAGCGGCGCCGACGCGTTCCTGGCCGGACCGCGCGAACTGTTCCGATCCCTCGGGGAGTGCGAGGTGACCCTGTTCGTGTGGGGCGATACGCCCCTGCTGGACTCCTCCTCCATGCATGCCGTCGTGAAACGGCGCGAGGAGACACGGGCACGGCGGGCCTACCTGACCAGCGGGGACGGGGACGACGTGGGGGTGTGCGTCGAGACGGCGTGGCTCGTCGAGCAGGATCCGCGGGGGCAGAGCTTCACGGCCTGGCTCGTCGAGCGGGGGGAGTCGGACCGGAGCGCCGCAGCCACGGTCGCGGCGGGAGACGAGGCGAGCCTGCGGCTCATGAACCGCCAGGCCCTGGCGCTGGCCGAAGGGCTGGTGCGGGAGCGAATCATCGCGCGCCACCAGGAGGCGGGCGTGACCTTCCGTGACCCGTATTCGGTCTACGTGGACCGCGAGGTGAGGCTGGAGGCGGACGTGGTGGTCGAGCCGAACTGCTACCTGTATGGCGAAACATCGGTGGCGGCGGGGGCTGTCATCGGGCCGGGGGCGACGCTGCGCAACGCGAGCATCGGGGCGAACAGCACGGTCCAGCACTCCGTGGTGGAGGACTCATCGGTGGGGGAGGGGACGACCGTGGGGCCGTACGCGCACGTCCGTGG
>VXRS01000216.1 GCA_009838385.1 Dehalococcoidia bacterium
CCTACCGCGTGGTCCTGCACAACGACGACCACAACACGATGGACCACGTGGTCGAATCGCTCGTGCAGTGCGTGCCCTCGCTCACGGTGGAGGAGGCGGCGGCGATCATGTTCGAGGCGCACAACGAGGGCCAGGCAACGGTGATCGAGTGCCCGAAGGAGACGGCGGAGCACTACCGCGAAGCGCTGGAGTCACGCGGCCTCACGGCCACCATCGAGCCGGCGCAGGTAGTTACACTCGATGGGTGCGCTGGATCTGGGAATTAGCTCCGTCGGCCCTTCGGGCAGGAGTCGTGGCTGCATTCCTGGTCTGCGGGACCGCCGTGGTCGGCTTCGTGGCAATCCGGGTGTTGGGCGGAGGGTGGCTCCTCGGCATCGCCATCCTGGCTGCGGTGGCGTACTGGGAGTCTCAGTGGGAACAGCCACGCCGCCAGCGCCAGCGCCAGGCCATGATCGAGGCGCGGCAAGCGGCGCCGGGAACGCAGCCGCTCCGATCGGAGAAGGGCAAACGCCACTGGACTGAGTCGCTGCCGAGACCGCTGGCGCTGGTCGTGACCGGGACTCCAATCACGCTCCTGGTCATCGCCACCTTCATCATCACGATCTTCGTCATGGACGCGTTTGCGGGCTTCGACCTGACAGTGGGGTAGGCGCCGCGGCACACAGGCATGTCTGGCGCTCAGGCGCGCCTCGCGCCGCTGTATGCTCGAACCGTGCGCTTGCTGCGACATCCGCGAACACCCCTGGAGATGCTCATCCAGGGCACGGCAGTGCTCATGGGCACCGGTGTCCTGATCGCCGCGATATTCGCGATCTACGTGCTCGCAAGTGCGTTCGCCGTGGCGGGCTTCGTGCTTGCGCTGATCTTCGTGTGGGAACTCGCGGTGGAGCGCCCCAAACGGAAAGCGCGGCGTGCCGCGGCTCTCGCCACCACAAGCCGTCCGATCGAGGATATCCCGCTGCATACACGGGTCGCGCCCGCGCACTGGAGCGACATGCTGCCAGGGCCGCTCGGGGCCGTGGTTCGCACGGCCCCGGCTACGCTGGCGGCGTTCCTGATCGTCGGCGTGGCGCTCGGCATCAACTCACTGCTCCTCGATCCCTTCGCCAGCGATCCCGACACGAGCGTGTACTTGCCTCTCGGCGAGGGCATCAGTGGCGACATCAAGGAGGAGGGCGACCGCACGCGGTCGGTTCGCGTCACCATCCTCCGGGTCGTGGACGGGACCGAAGCACGAGCCCTCGTCCCCAGCCCGGCGCCGCGAAAGTGGTACTGGGCGGCGCAGGTCATGGTCGAGAACACCGGCGCGGACCGCATGGGCACCCCGGCGTGGAAGCTGCAGGATGCGTGGGGGAACGAGTACGAGCCCAGAGCCGCCAGTCCGGGGTTATTCCTGGGAGATGGCTTCATCCTGCCTGGTTCGGAGGCGCGAACGGGCTGGATCGTCTTCGAGATCGACGTCGACGCCGAACCGGAGTGGTTGCGCGCCCGGACTTCGGGCTACCCCGCTCTCTACTTCGCATCCGAGGCGCTCTACGAGGAGAAGACGTCACCCTGAGATCGAGCGGGGGCCCCTACGGGCGGTCCTCCTCGGGCTCGGGGGGGCCGTCGTCGGGAGGCGGAGGTGGAGAGTTGGGGTCGAGGTCGCCGAGGTCGTCCAGATCGCCGAGGCCGCCCAGGTCGGGAGGACTGGCCTGGCCGGCGTCGCGGATGTCGCCGAGGCTGGAGAGGTCTGGCGGGTCGCCCTCGCCGAACTCCTTGAGGATGCGGCGCGCCACCTCGTCGAGCTGCTCCGGACCCATGCCCATTCGCTCCATCGTCTGCTGCAGGAGGCGCTGCACCTCCGCGAGGTCGCCGCGGATGAGGGCCTCCGCCAGCTCGAGCTGCGTCTCGATGGCGACGAACTGCTCGCGCCGGTCGCTCTCGCTTTCGTTGCTGAGGATGGTGGCGAGCAGGCGCGTGAAGAGCGTGCAGGTTCGGGCGATGCGGATGCGGTCGTCGTGGTGCGGGGGAAACTCCCCGGTGACGGCTACCTCGAGGCCGGTGCGCTTGTCGGTGGCGACGTACTGCTCGGGCATGAATCAAGCATAGAGGACGGGGCCGATCACGTGCGGGGGGCCTTGCGCTCGCCCGCTGGCCGCCAGCCGACGCCCTCCGCGAGGATGGCGGTCACGAGCTGGTTGAGGGAGACCTTTTGCTCCTTCGCAACGGCTGCCAGCCTCCCATGGAGCCCGACCGGGAGCCGGACCTGGAACTTCCCGCTGTGCTCGGGGAAGTGCTCCCTGGGCGGGGGGATTTCGTCGCCATAGGCAACGGCGACCTCCAACCACCCCTGCATTGCCTCACGGATCATGGAAATGGCCTCGTCGGGCGTGTCTCCCTGGCTGAGGCAACCCGGCAACTCCTCAACGCCGACGACCCACGCCGGCGGCCCCCCGGATGTGTCGTAGACCATCGTGATGGTGTAGGGCAGCTCCATGTACTCCGCGACCTTCGCTGCGATATCCGCGGGTACGGGACCGGTTAGTGGGAGCTTCCGTTCAGGGGTTACCTTCTCAGCCGTCGCCATCGTTCATTACCTCGTCTATCGCTTCTAGTGCCTCTCGTACGTACGTCCGCTTGATGGGTCTGCGGAAGGGAACGGAAACAAGCCCTGGACGCGCAGGGTGGCGGTAGTGCCAGTGGCTCCCGACGATGTTCACCAGCTCGAACCCAACCGACTCGAGCGCTGCCCTTAACTGCTCCGGCGAGACATCGGTCTGGGAACGGCGTAACCGCTCGATGCGCCGCTCCCGTCTCGCCATCGTCATGATACTACATTCAGTACCATCCGGTAAGCAAACTTTGTTGATCTGCCTACCGGCGCCCCCGGCCCACCGCCACTCGTGGCGCGCCGGCCGACTCGGCGGCGCGCAGGCAGAGCGCGACCGACACGACGTAGTCGTCGTGGCCGCGATCGTTGCCCCAGCCGAGCCGCCCGCCGGACACCAGCGACGCCTCGCATGCGGCCAGCTCCTCGCGGCAGCGAAACGCCTCGGGGCTGCCGTCGTCGCTGGGGAGGGCGAGGCGGCCGGTGCGGGCGGCGGCGAGGAGGGCGTAACCGAGGGCGCTCTTCGAGGCGGCGGTGAACACGACCTCGTCGAGTCGCGCGCCGAGCTGCGGCCGCAGCTGCGCGACCAGCGGGGCGCCCAGACCCGTGGCGTCGGCGCTTACGCGCTCGAAGCGCCAGAGGCGATCGAGCGCGCGGACATCGTCGAGGACGCGCGCGTAGGGCGCGCCCCGCCACTCATGCTGGGCGACGACGCGGCAGGCGATCCCGCCGCTACCGGCCGGGGCCTCGACGCGGGCGATCGTGAGGACGGTGGCGTCGGCGGCCTCTCCCTCGCCGCCGAAGTCGAGCCCGGCGACGTAGCGCTCACCCGGGTCGGGCGCGGAGAGCGGCTCGTGGCCGCCCTCGAGAGCCAGCAGCAGGTCGCTCGTCAGGAGGCGGCCCGCGACCTCGCCCGGAACGAGCTCGTACTGGCTCAGGAAGAGCGGGTGGGTCGCGCCCAGCCGCTCGCGCTCGGCTTCGACGTAGGCGCCGTAGGCCGGGAGCGTCTCCGCGACCTCCCGCCACGACGCCGCGTGGTGGCGGCGAGGACCGTGGGGCGTGGCGGCATCGAGGGCGCGGTTCGCCTCGACCGCGCGTTCGAGCAGGGTGCGTCCGTTCAAGGCGGTCCCGAAGAGGGCCGTCGG
>VXRS01000030.1:0-2344 GCA_009838385.1 Dehalococcoidia bacterium
CAGCCAAGTCGTATCAAAGGGCTTCCGGGGGCGTTATAGTCCCCGGAAGCCCTTTTCTCGACCCTAGCGCAGGCGGTGGACCGTGCAAGCCTACATCATCCAAAGGCTGATCCTGCTCCCCCTCACGATCGTCGCCGTTTCGATCCTGGTGTTCGTGTTCATGCGCATCATCCCGGGCGATGCGGCAGCAGTTCGCTGCGGCGCCTCGGGGGTGGCCGACCAGACTTGCATCGAAGGCCTGCGCCGCGAGCTGGGCCTCGACATCTGCGACAAGTCCACCAACTTCGGCGGCGATGTCGCCTGCACGGCCGAGCAGTACTGGAAGTGGTTCTCGGAAATCTTCCAGGGGGACTTCGGCCAGGAGATCGTGCCGCCGAAGCCGATCGCAGACGAGATCTGGTGGAGGCTGGGCAACACGCTCCAGCTGGGAATGCTGAGCATCGCCTTCAGCCTCGTCATAGGCATCCCGGTGGGGATCCTGTCCGCCATCCGCGCGGGGAAGGTCTCTGACTACATTGCGCGATTCTTTGCGATTCTCGCCTTAAGCATCCCGAACTTCTGGATCGGGACGCTGATCGTCGCCCTTCCGGCGTTCTTCTGGCAGCAACGCTGGGTGCCGGATTGGACAGGCTGGGCGGACCCGGGGACGCACCTCCGCATCCTCGTAATCGCAGCCCTCGTGCTGGGCGTCTCGAGCGCGGGCTACCTCGCCCGCATCGCGCGCTCATCCATGCTCGAGGTGATGCGAAGCGATTACGTGCGCACGGCCCGGGCCAAGGGCCTGCGCGAGTTAATCATCATCGGACGGCACACGTTCCGTCCCTCGATGATCACGCTCTTCACGATTGCCGGCCTGCAGTTCGGAGGCATTCTGGCGGGTTCGGCGATTATCGAAACGCTGTTCAACATCCCGGGTCTGGGCTGGTGGATCGTCAACAACGTTGGCGACCGCGACTTCCAGGTCATCCAGGCGACGGCGCTCATCTTCGCGACCTGGTTCATGATCGTCCGCATCCTTGTGGATGTCGGCTACGCCTTCATTGACCCGAGAATTCGGTACTAGCGGGGGGACAGAGATGACTTCAGCACCCGCCGTCCAGGACGACCTCAACCTCGGTCCCTACATCGACCAGAGCAGCCTGCCTACGCGGGTCGCGCGCAACATCAAGCGATTCGTCCTCCTGCAGCCGGGTGGCACGATCGGGATCGTCATCATCGTGCTCGTGGGGCTGGCAGCTGCATTCGCCCCGTACCTCAACACGGCGGGCGATGGCGAGCGCGGCATCCGCAGCGTCTGGCGCGACGAAGGCCGGGAGATTTCGGGCGTCAACTTCGTGCTTCAGCCCCCCGGTCCCGACTGGTGGCTCGGCACGAACCGCACCGGCCAGGATCTGTGGTCGCGCGTGGTTTACGGGGCGCGACCGGCGCTTCTGATCGGCATCGGAGCGGTCGGCGTCGCCATCGTCGCGGCGGTCACGCTCTCGCTGGCAATGGGGTTCATGAAGGGGGTCGTGGACGCATTCCTCTTACGGATCATCGAGGTCATCATCGCGGTGCCGGGAATCCTCTGGCTCATCCTCTTCACCACCGCGGTTGATCGCAGCATCCCCGTCCTTGTCTTCGCGATCGCGTTCACCTTCTCACCGCTCACGACGCTGGTGCTGCGCGGGAACGTGATCCAGGAGTCGGCCTCGACGTACGCCGAGTCGGCCAGGGTGGTGGGCGCCTCGAGCATCCGCATCATGTTCCGGCACATCCTGCCGAACCTGCTGCCGCTCGCCATCGTCAACGCGAGCATCATCATCCCGGCGGCAATCCTCGCGGAAGCGGGACTGTCGTTCCTCGGCCTGGGCCTCGACCCGCTGATCCCGTCATGGGGCGCGGATATCGGGCCGAATGCACGCGCCTACTTCCAGACGGCCTGGTGGCTGCCGGTCTTCCCCGGTGTCGCCCTGTCGCTGACGGTGCTGGCGTTCAACTTCCTCGGCGACTCGCTGCGGGACGTGCTCGACCCGAGGCTCCGCGGAAGCGGGCTCGTCTAGGGCCAAATCCGGGAACAGCAACGGTTTTCAACGCCGCCCTTCGGGGCGGCGTTTCCGTTTTCCGAGAGGTCGCGGCGTTGACGCAGCGCCTCGAGGCGTCCAGCGTGACGGCGAGCGATGAGGACAACTGCCCCTGGACAGCACGAAATCGGACTGGGACCTGCCGCGGAGCGGGGTTCCTTCGTGTCGAGGGGGGGACAGGCAGTCGCGCGCTTCGTACGAATGCAGCCGGGGGGCACGTTCGGCATTGTTGTCATCCTCCTGGTCGTTGTGGCGGCGATCTTCGCGCCCTACCTGCACAC
>VXRS01000030.1:2444-3730 GCA_009838385.1 Dehalococcoidia bacterium
GCGTGGTGGCTGCCGATCTTCCCGGGACTGGCGCTCTCGCTGACCGTGCTGGCCTTCAACTTCCTGGGCGACACGCTGCGGGACGTGCTCGACCCACGGCTGCGTGGCAGCGGACTCATCTGACGCAGGGGTCCCGCGCTACTCGGGTTCGGCCGCAATCCGCTCGTTCGTGGCGGGATCGACCTCAAAGGGGCTGTCGAGGCCGAGCTCCTCACCTATCTCGCGGATGGCGGGCAGCACCTCTTCGCCCATGAGGCGAAGGCTGCGCATGGCGTCCTCGTGCGACATCGAGCCGTCGCCGTCCCAGAGGAAGATGCTGCCGGGGCGCAGGTACTCGAGCACGTTGCGGATCTTCGGGATGACGGTCTTCGGCGTGCCGGTGATGATCGACTGGGCCTCGACGAGTCCCTTGTAGGTGTCGTCGACATCCTTGTAGGACTCGGCGGAGTCGAGGGCGATGGGGCGGAGGTCGGGGTCGCTGGAGCCGGGCTGTCCGCGGGACTCGGCGACCTGGCGGACACCGCCGGTGGGGAGGAGGGCGCGGCGGTCGGTGAGGCCGGGCAGATTCTGGAGATGACCGCGGACGTCGCCGCGGCTGCCTTCGAGGAAGATGTTTCCGGGGCCGGTGAGGTACTTGCGCCCGACTTCCTCGGCCAGCTCCTCGGTCTCGTCGACGTGCACCTTGAAGAGGTAGCCGCGGTGCTGGGGGCCGGCCTCGTAGCCGTGTTCGGCGGCGCACTCCTCGTAGTACCCGAAGGACATGCGGGTGGGTTCGAGGCGCGTCGCGAGCATGACGTAGGGGTAGCGCCGCTCGGCCGCCCACTGCACGGTCCGGCGGCTGACGGCGCCGGGGATCATGATCAGGGGATGGGGTGACTGGTAGGGCCGCGCCCATGGGTTCACGTAGCGGAAGTTGTAGTGCTCACCCTCCCAGCGGAAGGGGCCGGGGCGCGTCCAGGCCTCCACGATGAGGTCGTGCGCTTCCTGGAAGCGTTCCCAGTTGTAGGGCGGGTTGGCGTCGTGGGAGATGCTCTCGCGACCGGTGCCGCGCACCCAGCCGGTCACGAGGCGGCCCTCCGAGATGAGGTCGATCATTGCGAGCTCTTCGGCCAGCCAGAGGGGGTCGTCCCAGATGGGGAGGATGTTCCCGATGAGCACGATCTTCGCGCGGTTGGTGACGCGGGCGAGGATGGACGCCTCGACATTGCAGGCGCTGCCCATGCAGAAGGGGGTGCTGTGGTGTTCGTTGAGGGCGAGGGCGTCGAAGCCCATCTCCTCGGCGTACA
>VXRS01000212.1 GCA_009838385.1 Dehalococcoidia bacterium
CGCCGAACCCCCTCCAACTGTTGGTGAAGCGGACCCGCCGGGGGCTGCGCAAGTTCCGCAAGCGGCGTCGGCGCGGGGAGCGCAAGGCCTTCCGGCCCCACTGCCGCTTCGGCAAGCGGCTCTTCCGACGCCGGGGTGAAGGGGACAGGGGCCACCGCGCCAACATCCGCTCCCTCGGGCGGCGGACCGGGTACGCCTTGCTCATCGCCTCGGTGGCGGGAGTAACGGCCCTCGGGGTCATGACCCTCGCCACGCAGCCAGCCAGCGCCGACGGCCACGATCAGTGGTTCGAGGAGGAGGTGCTCACGCCGGAGTCCGTCCCCGGGCAGCGCCTCTTCCTCGAGCGGCTCACCGTCTACGGCGACCGCGCCGGGTTCGCCCTGCGCGCCGCCACCGACCTCGACGTCCATGTCCGCGCCTACGGCGGCGACGACGGCCAGGCCCTCGTCTACCAGGCGAAGGAGAGCCTCGTCGCCGGCGAGCGCCGCGGCTGGGACGTGCCCCTGGAGGGGGACTTCCCGTCCGTGACGGTCTCGTGGCAGGACGGCTTCGGGGAGGCGGGCGCGTTCGGCCTCGAGGGCGCGCAGCTTCCCTACCCGCTGCCGGCCATCGAGGGGGAGCTCTGCTCCCTGTCGGTGACCTCCCTCTCGTGGTCGCCGGGGCGCATCGAGGGAGGCATCGCCTCCACGTGCGTCACGGAGGTCGAGGAGCGGGTCGACCTGCCCGTCGTCTCCGGCCACCACGCAGAGTCGGTGACGGCTCTCATCGAGGCGACCGTCTCCGGCCTCGCGGGAACCCTCACGGTCACGTCCGGGGCGTACTCGGCGGATGTCGCGCTCGTGCCCGACGGGAGCACGAGCTTCCTGCTCTCCATCGGGAGCGGAGCGGGGATCCGGGGGGTGTCGCTCGAGGCCGTCATCGAGGCGACCACGACGTCACCGCTGCCGGCGGTGGTGGAGCTGACGCACCACCCGGAGCGCACCGAGCGGCTCACGGAGACGGCTTCGGTCACGATCCCCGCCTTCGGCGACACCGTCACCGAGTCGGTCACCGTCACCGGCGAGGACGGCGTGCCGGTCGTCCATACCGTCACGGCGAGCTGCTACGTCCCCCAGTCAACCGTCCGCCAGGACGTCGTCTTCACCGTCCTCCACGAGGAGCACGTGCGCGCCGAGGTCGTTGTGCGCGCTCCCCTCGTTCGCGCCCGGAGCGAGTCCCTCGCCCTGGCGCTGAGCGTCGCCTCCGACGACTCCTACCGGGTCCTGGGCTCCCCGGAGCCCGAGGACGAGGAGCCGCTCCCGTCCACCCAGACCGCCGTCGACCCCGAGGTCCTGCAGTGGCTCCTCGGGGTCATCAACGGGCAGTAGCCGTGCTGAGGCGCGGTGGAACCGCCCTGCTCCTCGCCGGCGTCGCGCTCCTCTCGATGGGCGCGGCGCCGGAGGAGGAGCAGGCGATGCTCGAGGCCTTCAACGGGGCGCTCACGGCCATGGCCTACGCGGCCGCGGGCCTGGCCGTCTTCGCCATCGCCTGGGCGGGCGTCGTGCTCATGGCCGACGGAGCCGAGGGCCGGTCGGGGCGGGCGCGCACAGCCGTCGTCATGGCGGTCTTGGGGCTGGTCCTCGTCCTCTCGGCGAAGGGCATCGCCCTTGCCCTCCTCAACGGCGTCATCCCGACGCCCTAGCTCAAGCCAAGGAGAACGAAACATGCGAATACCGACCCTCAGGCGAACAGCGCCACCCGTCATCGGAGGCACCGCCGTAGTGCATCCCGAGCCGAAGCCGCCACTGCCGCTGCCTCGCTGCTTCCTGCTCTCCCACCTGGAGGAGGAGGCGGTGGTGCGGCTCGACGGGACGAAAGTGGCAGTCTGCGAGGTGCAGGGCCTGGAGCTCGATGAGCCCAAGCTCGGGGCGTTCGCGGGCTTCCTCAACGCCCTCGACTTCCCCGTGCAGCTCCTCGTGCGCCAGCACCCGCCCGACCTCGGGCGGATGCGGGAGGCCCTGCGCGAGGACGAGCCTGAAGGCCTCCCCGAGCGCACGAAGGCGGCGGCCGACTCCCTGCAGGGCCTGCTGCAGGGCCTGGAGCACCGCGAGGGCATCCTCGATCGGCGCTTCTATGCCGTCTCCGAGGTGGAACACGCGGAGGAGCTCCAGTCGCTACTCGTGCGGGCGGGGCTCTCCGTCCACCCTCTGGAGGGCCGCGTCCTGCGCCGCCTGCTCCTGGCCGCGGCCCTCGGGGGGACCCCCGCCGAGCGCGACGAGGCAGCGGGGGTGGAGGTGGAGGTCAACCGCCGCGACCTGCGGCTCGGGGACCACCTCGCCCGCGTGCTGCATCTCGGGCGCTGGCCGCGTTCGCTCTCGCCCGGCTTCCTGCAGGGCCTGATGACGGCGGGCGCTCCCATGGATCTCTCCCTCCATCTGGGGGCCATCCCCGCGGAGCAGGCGGCACGCACGCTCGAGTGGCAGAAGGTGCGCTTCGAGTCCGCCCAGAGCCTCTCGATGAGTCGCGGCCGCACGCTCTCCTCCGAGGCGGAGATTGCCCTCGAGGACGTGACGCGCCTGCGCGACGAGGTGCAGCGTGGGCGCGAGCGCCTCTTCCACGCCTCCCTCTCGGTGACGCTGCACGCCCCCGACGAGGAGACGCTCGCTGACCTCACGCAGCGGGCGAAGGCGCACTTCGCCGCCACCCTGGGCAAGCTCGATGCGCTCGCCTTCCGCCAGCGCGAGGGGCTGCTCTCGACGCTGCCCCTCGCCCTCAACGCCGTCGCCGCCTGGCGCACGCTCGACACCTCCTCGATCGCGCGCCTCTACCCCTTCTCGCCGCCCGACCTCGACACGCGCAGCGGCACGCTCGCGGGCATCGACCTGCGGGCCTGCGCCCCCGTCGTCTACGACCCCTTCGACGGGACCCACCTCAACGCCAACACGGCCGTGCTCGCGCGGTCCGGTAGCGGGAAGTCGTTCGCGACGAAGCTGGGGGTCCTGCGCGGCATCACCCGGGGCGTCGTCGCCTACGTCATCGACCCTGAGGGCGAGTACGCCTCCATGGCCCGCGCCGCCGGCGGGCGCGTGCTCTCCCCGGGCGTCGAGGGCCAGGGCCTCAACCCCTTCATCATCGAGCGCCGCGACGGCGAGGAGCTGCTGCAGCGCATCGGCAGCCTGCGGCGCCTGATCGAGGTGATGGTGGGCGAGTCGCTCGGGGCGGAGCGCCGCGCCGCCCTCGACCACGTCCTTGCCGCCTACTATGCCGAGCCGCGCGAGGGCGCCGGTTTCGGCGACTTCTACCGCTTCCTCCGGGAGAGCGACGAGGACCTGTCCAAACTTCTGCGCCCCTTCGCCACCGGCAGCCTGCGCCACCTCCTCTCGGACGAGGGGGACGACCTCCTCGCCAGGGAGGCGCTCGTGACCGTCTTCGACCTGCACCTCCTGGAGCCGGAGCTGCGCCCCGCCGCGGCGATGGTCTGCACGGAGACGGTCTGGGCGGCGGCCGCCCGCGACCCGCGTCCCCGCCTCCTGGTGGTGGACGAGGTCTGGAGCATCATGCAGCACCCGCAGGGCGCGGCCTTCATGGTGTCGATGGCGAAGCGCGCGCGGAAGCACCGGCTGGGGCTGCAGTTCATCACGCAGGACGTGCAGGACCTCCTCAGCGAGGACTCCTCCCGCACCATCACCGGCCACAGCGGCCGCGCCCTCCTCCAGAACGCCGCCTTCAAGCTCCTTC
>VXRS01000228.1:0-564 GCA_009838385.1 Dehalococcoidia bacterium
CGCGGGGACGGGCCATCGGGGAGGCGGTGCTGGCGGGCGGGGCGAGGGCGTTCGTGGACGGAGGCATCATCGGGCCGCCCGCGTGGAAGCCGGGCATCACGCGGCTGTACCTGTCGGGGGGCGAGGCGGAGGCCGTAGCGGGGCTCTTCGAAGGGAGTCCGCTACAGGCGATCGCAATCGGATCGGAGGCGGGGGCAGCCTCCACGTTGAAGATGGCGTACGCGGCCTACACGAAGGGTACTTCGGCGCTGCTGGCAGGAATCCTCGCGCTGGCGGAGCGGGAGGGGGTGGCGGAGGCGCTGCGCGACGAGTGGGCGATTTCGCAGGCGGAGCTGGCATCGAGCGGTGAGGGGCGGGCGCTGGGGAGTGCGGCGAAGGCGTGGCGCTTCGCGGGGGAGATGGAGGAGATCGCGGACACGTTCGCGGGGGCCAGTTTGCCGGACGGGTTCCACCGGGCGGCGGCTCCGGCCATACGCCCCAGGCGCGAGTTCAAGGGCGTCCCCCACCCCCCCCCCCGCGCCGAGGCGCAGGCCGCCCAACGCCCCCGCCCCCCCCGGGGGGCGC
>VXRS01000228.1:574-3645 GCA_009838385.1 Dehalococcoidia bacterium
GCGCTTGGGAACTCACGGACATCCTGGTGCGAGCCGGCCTGCCGGACGGGGTCCACCGGGCGGCGGCGGATATCTTCCGCCGCGGGAGCGAGTTCAAGGACGTCCCCGAGCCACCCGCGCTGGACGAGGCGCTGGCGGCGCTGCTCGCCGAGCGCGCCGGGGTGGCGCGCTAGCCGTGGCGCGCGGGAACGGCGCGAAACCTCGAAAGAAGCAGCCCCGGTCCCGCATCCCCTCCCTGCGGTGGGAGCGAGAGGCATGGCGCCAGGGCGCGACGACGGTCGCGGGGGTGGACGAGGTGGGCGTGGGGCCGCTCGCCGGCCCGGTAACGGCGGCGGCGGTTCTGCTGGCTCCGGAGGACAAGCGGCCGTGGTTCCGGCGGGTGCGCGACTCAAAAGTGCTGACGGCGGCGGCGCGCGAGGAGCTGGCGGCCGAGATCGAGGCGTCGATCCCGTACGGCTTGGGGTGGGCGACGAGCGCGGAGGTAGACAGCCGCGGGATCGTGGAGGCGCGGCGGCTCTCGGTGCTGCGTGCGATCGAGGCCCTTCCCTGCACACCCGACCTGGTCATCTCGGACGCGCTGCCCTTGCCCCTGCCGCATGTGCGGGTAGAGCCGAAGGCGGACGCCCGCAGCGTCTCGGTGGCGGCGGCGTCGATCGTGGCGAAGGTGGCTCGCGACCGCTGGATGACGGAGCTGTGCGAGCGGTTCCCCGGATACGGGTTCTGCCAGAACAAGGGGTACTACACGGAGAGCCACCGGGCCGCGATCGACCGGCGGGGCCCGTGTGAGGCGCACCGCGTGAGCTGGGCGCCGTTCGCGCAGGGCAAGCTCGACCTGTGAACCGCCGCAAAGAGCTGGGCGCCTTCGGTGAGCGCGTGGCGGCGCACCGGCTGGAGGCGGCGGGGTTCACGATCATGGATCGCAACGCGCGCACGCCCAGCGGGGAGATCGACCTGGTCGCCCGGGACGGGGAGGACGTGGCCTTCGTGGAGGTGCGGACGCGGCGGGCGGAGCGGGGCACGGCGGCGGAGTCGCTGGACACGCGCAAGCTGCAGCGGATGTGGCGCTGCGCGATGGAGTACTGCGAGGAGCAGGGGCTGGACCCGGAGTGCGTGCGCATCGACCTCGTCAGCCTCGACATCGGGGCGCGCGACTCGGTGGCGCACATCGAGCACTTCCGCGGGCTCGAGATTCCGGACGAGTAGCGCGCCGGAGCGTGCTAGGATCGCCACGTTATGCCGATCTACGAGTTCCGCTGCGACGACTGCCGCGAGATCACGAATCACTTCTCGCGCAAGCCGGACCCGAACCTCAAGGTTGCCTGCGAGCACTGCGGGAGCGAGTCGACCCAACGGCTCGTCTCGAGCTTCGCGAGGACCTACTCGCGTGAGGACGTGCTGGAGCGCTACGGCGACCCGGCAACCGACGACAAGGCGGACCTGAAGGATCCCCGCCAGATTGGCTCATGGGTGGAGAAGCGGTTCGACGAATACGGCGTCGACATGCCAGAGAGCGCGCGGGAGATGATCGACGCGGCGCGCGAGGGCGACCTGCCGGACCCGGTCAAGAACCTGTGAGCAAGGGCGGAGACGCGCCCCGGCCCGACACATCGCCGCTCGGGGAGATTGCACCGCGCGTGGTCGCGCATTTGGAGGAGAAGCACGCGGCTCGCGAGAAGGCGCTACGGGCCTCGCGGGCTCTGATCCAGGCGAGCGCGCGCAGCATCCGGGAGGTGCATCGGGGGGAGATGGCGGAGGCGGAGGCGCGGCTGGATGCGGCGCGGGAGGCAGCGGACGAGGGGTTCGCGGGGCTGGGAGGACACCCGGACATCGAGCACGCCGGATTCGTGCACGACGCGGAGAAGGAGTACGCGGAGGCGCGGGCAACGCTGGCGCTGGTCTCGGGGGCGCCGCTGCCCTCGCCGGAGGAGGTGGGGGTGAACGCCGCGGCCTGGCTCAACGGCATCGCGGAGGCGGCGGGGGAGCTGCGGCGGGTCATCCTGGACCGGCTGCGGCAGGGCGATTTCGACGGGTGCGAGGCGCTGCTCGAGGCCATGGACGACATCTACGCGCTGCTGGTCACCATCGACTTCCCCGACGCGATGACGGGCGGGCTGCGGCGCACGACGGACCAGACACGGGGCATTTTGGAGCGGACGCGCGGCGATCTGACGATGGCGATCGTGCAGCGGAGGGCGACGCCCGAGGGCTAGCCTTCCATACGCGAAACACCGGGTTCACATTGAACGGAGTGGGGTGGGGCGATAGAGTGCCTGCGGCCCATATCCTGCCGCGACTGCCTTCCGTTGGGGGCTCCCCGAGGGAGCGCGAAGGCGCGCAGCATCTGCCTCTGGGGGAACCATGGAGATCCTGATCTTCGCCATCATCGCGGGCGTGCTCGCCCTCCTCTTCTCCGCCTTCCGCGTGTTCGCGGTAGTGCGGGAAGGCGAGGGGAACGAGACGATGCAGAGCATCGCGAGCGCGATTCAGCTGGGCGCGGCGGCCTTCCTGAAGCGCGAGTACGCGGTGCTGGCGGTCTTCGTCGCGGCCGTGTTCGTGGTCCTGTTGCTGTTCATCGACCTGGACGTGCTGGACAAGGATCCGCTCACGAGCCAGTTCTGGGACTTCGACAAGGACGTTCCGGCGATGTCGCTGTCGTACCTGATCGGCGCCATCCTCTCGGCGAGCGCCGGCTACCTGGGCATGACGATCGCGGTGCGGGCAAACGTGCGCACGGCGGCGAAGGCGCAGGAGGGGCTGAACCCGGCCCTCCGCGTGGCCTTCAACTCGGGCACGGTGATGGGCATGACGGTCGTCGGGCTGGGCATTCTCGGGCTCGGGATTCTCTACCTGATCTGGGAGAGCGCGGTCCCGCTCGCGGGCTTCGCGTTCGGCGCGTCCTCGATTGCGCTGTTCGCGCGCGTGGGCGGCGGCATCTACACGAAGGCGGCCGATGTGGGCGCCGACCTCGTCGGCAAGGTCGAGGCGGGCATTCCGGAAGACGACCCGAGGAACCCCGCGACCATCGCCGACAACGTGGGCGACAACGTGGGCGACGTGGCCGGCATGGGCGC
>VXRS01000120.1 GCA_009838385.1 Dehalococcoidia bacterium
ACGAGGTCGGGAAGCTGCGAGACCACCTTGGTCACGTCGTTGGTGAGCTTGCTGGCGCCGATGGAGCCGTTGTCGCCACCGCTGATCATGACGATGCGGTCGGTCTGCGCGAGCGGCTGGGCAACAGACGATGCAACCTCGGGCAGGGACTCGAGGAGCGTATCGATCATGGCTGCCTGGCCGTACTGCTTCCAGGCGTCGGCCTTCATGCGCATGGCCTCGGCCTCGGCCAGACCCTGGGCCTTGATGGCGTCGGCTTCGGCCTCGCCGCGGGCGCGGATGGCATTCGCCTCGCCCGACCCGTTGAGGGTGAGGGACTCGGCTTCCGCTTCGGCCCCGGCCACGACCTGGGCTTTCTCGCCGGCGGCGATGGTCTCGAGGCGGTAGCGCTCGGCTTCCGCCGGGCGCTTGACGTTGGCCTCAAGCTCTCGCTCGCGCCGCAGGATTTCCTGCTGCTCGATCTCGATCTGCTTGGTGCGCTCGACGACCTCGATCTGCACCTCTTGCTCGCGGATCTCCTGGCGGGTCACGGCCTCCTGGAGGGCATAGGCGAGCTCGGCCTCGGCCTGGCGGGCGTTGGTCTCCTGCTGATACCTGGCCTGCTCAACCTTGAAGTCGCGCTCTGCCTCGGCGATGCGGGTGTCGGCGTCGTACCTGGCGGTCTCCTGGTCGCGGTTGGCCTGCGCCTCGACGACCTTGGCATCGCGTTCGGCCTCGGCGCGCCTGATTGAGGCATCGCGCTGCGCTTCCGCCTCGCCGATCTCCGCATCGCGGGTGACCTCGGCGGTGCGCTTGCGGCCGAGAGCATCGAGGTAGCCCTGGTCGTCGCGGATGTCGCGGATGGTGAAGCTGACGATCTCGAGGCCCATGTTGGCCATGTGCGGTTCAGCGACTTCGCTGACGCTCGCGGCGAAAGACTCCCGGTCCTGGTAGATCTCCTCGACGGTCATGGTGCCGAGGATGGCGCGCTGGGCGCCCTCGAGGGTTTGGAGGGCGACCTCGGCAATCTCGCGCTCGGGCTTGCCCACGAACTGCTGGGCAGCGGTACGGATGGCCTCCTCGGAGCGCGCAACCTTGACCTGGGCGACACCATCAACAGTCACGGCGACGCCCTCCTTGGTGTAGACCTTGGCGGTCTCGATGGCCAGGGTCATGACCTCAAGGGAGAGGGTCTGCGCCTTGAAGAAGATGGGGATGACGATGACCCTGCCGCCGACGGTGATCTTCGGCCGGGATCCGCCACCTGACCTGATCAACGCCTCGTTTGGGCCTGCTACTCGGATAATTGGCGCCATGAACTACCTCCTAAACGCCCTTCTAAGTCGTCCGGCGAACGCGGAGAGGGGTCGACGCGCCCGCTGGCCGATCGGCGCGGGCCCGCTGGACACCTTGAGCGTCCTGCCACTGTAGACGGCAACGACGTGAACGTTCGCACCGGCGCGAACTCGCTGCCCCTCTTCCATAGTAGCCGACCACTCACGGTCCCTGGCAAGCACTTTGCCGGTCGGATTGAGGTCGGAGATGGCTACGGCCGGTGTTCCGACGAGGTCGCCGTCGAGGGAACCGAAGGCGTCGGAGCTGCCGCCTCCACGCACAAGGAAGTAGAACGCAAGCACCGTACTGCCGACGAAAACACCCATCACGATGACAAGCCAGAGGCTGATGTCGACGGTGAGGTCGAGGGGGTTGGACGACCCGACGAAACCCCCGAAGAGCAGAAGCGCACCCACCAGGAAGCTCACAAAGCCACCTGCTCCAAAGACACCGATGCCGGGGGCCTCCATCTCGAAGTAGAAAAGACCCATCGCAAAGAGAATGAGGCCGACGCCCACCCAGTTGACGGGGAGCTGGCCAAAGGCCACGAAGGCGAGGGCCAGCATGATGACGCCGATGATCCCGGGACCGAAACCAGGCATCCAGAACTCGATGATGAGCGCGAGACTGCCGAGCGATATCAGGGTGAAGGCGATGTTCGGGTCGGCGATGACGGACAGGAAGCGCTCCAGAAAGCTCATGTTGATGTCGCGAACGGAGACGCCTGCTGTGTTCACAACGACGGGGCCAGCCGCGGTCTCCGCGGTACGGCCGTCAACCTGAGCCAGCAGGTCATCGAGGTCGGGAGCGATAAAGTCGATGATGCCGAGATCGAGCGCCTCGCTCGACGAATAGGCCCTGGCGTGGGTCACCGTGGCCTCGAGTGCCTCGGCATTGCGGTCGCGTCGTTCCGAGATTGCCCGGATAAAGGCCCGGGTGTCCTCGATCACCTTGCGCTCAAGGGTCGAGGGAAGGTCCTCGCCCGAGCCACTGATGGGCGAGGCGGCGCCAATGTTGGTGGTCGGCTCCATGACGGCGAAGTTGGCGGCGGCAGTGATGAAGGTGCCGGCGGAGGCGGCCTGCGCTCCGGAGGGGGTGACGTACACGGCGACCGGGGAGCGGGACTCGAGGATTGCCGCGACCATGTCGCGGGTGGAATCGAGGCGGCCGCCGGGGGTATCGAGCTCGATGACGATGAGGACCGCTTCATCACCCTCGGCCTTGCTAATGGCGCGCGAGAGGTAGCGGGAGCTGATCGCATCGATGGCCCCGTCTATTCTCGCGACGCCGATGTAGTCGCCCTTGGCCTGGGTAGGCGCCGCCCACTGCGAGAGCAGCAGGGAGGCCACGCCGAGAGCCAGCAAGATCGCGCCGAGCGCGCGGAACCGGTACTTCGCCACCCTTCCATGCTAGCGGGTCGCGAGGGGCAATTCGCAAGTTCGCGGGGCCGATGGGCAGGAGCGTAGGCGGCCTCACGGCCCGTGGCGCTGGCGGGCCACCTATACTCCGCAGCGAATAGCACGCCCGCAGGGCGGCAAAGGGAAGGGGTGCGCCTTGTCGAACGCCCGCTCGCTGCGGAGTGTGGTTGCGCTGGTGGCGGTAGCGGTCCTCTCGCTCTTCCTCTTTGGCTCGGCGCAGGCCCAGGACGGCGAGGGCGAAGCGTTCTCGGGCACGCTGCGATTCGGCGGCGAACCGGTCGAGGGCGTACGGATCTCCGTGGTCGACGCCGCCGGGGAAGCGGTCGGGGAGGCGGTGACGGGGGCGGACGGGCGCTGGCGCATCGAGCTGCCGGGTCCGGGCACGTACCGCGCGACGATTGACACGGACACGCTGCCCGAAGGCGTGACCCTCCGCGACCCGGAGCGGCAAACGCTGGAGGTAACGGTCACCGCCGGGCGATCACGGCCGTTGATCTTCGCGCTGGGTGAGCCGGTGAGCCGCGGGCCAAACGTCGGGGAAAAGCTCGCACAGGCGGTCCTGAACGGGGTCAAGTTCGGCCTGATCATTGCGATGTGCGCGATCGGGTTGTCGCTCATCTTCGGGCTGACGGGGCTCATCAATTTCGCTCACGGTGAGCTGGTGACGCTGGGGGCGATCCTCGCGTGGTATTTCAACGCGGACACGTTCGGCGCGCCCCTCATCCTCGCGGGGGTGCTGGCGGTCGTGGTCGCGGGGGCGGCGGGAGGAGGTGTCGAGTTCTCGCTGTTACGCCCGCTACGGGCGCGCCGGCTCGGGATGTTCCAGTTCATGGTCGTCACGATCGGGCTGTCGCTGCTCGCGCGGCACGTGATGCTGCTGTTCTTCGGGCCGGA
>VXRS01000067.1 GCA_009838385.1 Dehalococcoidia bacterium
CGCCGACGTGCGCAACCGCTCGCACCGCATCCGCGCCACCATCGCGCGCGAGGGCTCCGGCGAGGGCGTCATCGTCGCCCACGGCGGCTATGCCGGCGGCTACGCCCTCTACGTGCGCGACAACCGCCTCGTCTACGAGCAGAACTGCGGCGACGACCACACCCGCATCGTTAGCGCCGAGGACCTCCCCACCCGCGCCTCCGTCGAGTTTTCCTTCACGAAGACTGGCGAGAACCGCGGCGTCGGCGTCCTCACCGTGGACGGCCGCGAGGCTGCCCGTGGCGACCTGCCGCGCATGCTCGGCGGTCTCTTCACGATCGAGGGCCTCGATGTCGGTCAGGACACGGCGACGCCGGTAAGCGACCAGTACGAGGCGCCTTTCCCCTTCTCCGGCGCCATCGAGTCCGTCGTCATCGAAGTCGACGACGACCAGGCCCTCGACCATGCCCAGCTCGCCCGCGCGGAGGAAGAACAGCAGTAAGCAGCGGAGGCGTGAGGACTCAGTCGGTCGGCCGAGTCGCCTGCTATCCCCCTATGGGGAAGAGTCCTCGACTTCTGGCTCGCGCTTCTCGTACCAGAAGTCGAACACCTCATCGACGGCTTCCAGAACCTCCTGCGAGCCACCTTCCTTGAAGGCAGACTCAACGTGGCAGGCGCCCAGGCTCGTCCCGCTGCACTCGTCGGAGTCGTCGTCAAGGAGAGACTTCTCGTACAGCCGCTGGAGCCCGTCCCAGAAGTCCTCTCCCAGCTTGCGGTACAGGTCGCGGAACAGCCGCTCGCCCAGCGAGTACGAGCAGAGGAACTGCCGGGACCGCTGTTGCGGTCCGATGCTCTCGAGATCGGAGATCCGTCGGGCGTATGGGCAGGGGAAGACCGCGTCACGCTCCGGGAGGTCCTTGAAGGTGCCGTCCACGACAGTCGCCAGCAGGTTCGCTATTCCTTCGTCAACCCACGCAGCGTTTCCGCGCCAGTAGTAGTGAGCCAGCTCGTGGACGATCGGATTGTAGGCTCGCGTCCTCGACATCGCCGTCGAGTCAACCTCTGGCAAGAGCGAGATGTGCGTGCCCCAGTTGGCACCGAGGAATGTAGGCAACACCGCATCCTCGAACAGGAAAGTCACCTGCCGGGACGGCAACGGTTCCCCCATCAGATCCTCAAGGGCAACCGCAGCGTCCTCAATGAGATCCATCGTCCGCCCCGCGCCGGCCTTGGTGCGGATCACCGTCACATGCGCCTCTCCCGACACGGGCAGCTCGAGGGTCCGCTCCTCCAGCAGCACCCTTGCCGGGTCCAGCAGGGTCTCGATCAGGTCCGGGTTCGTCTGGTACACCCCCGACAGCGTCGATACCACGGCCGTCTCGTCCTCGGTGATGCCATCCTCCACTGCAGGATTCCCCAGCACGCGCGAGAACCCCTCAGGGAACCGGCGTGATAGGTCGCTGAGGGCGGTGGCGGCAGCTACCCCGGAAGGGGAAAGGGTGTCGAGGAACAGCATCGTTCCCAGAACGTCAACGGCCTGGTCCCTCCAGGCCCTGAGGCTCCACACGGTCCATCGCTCATCTTCGGTGATGTCATCCTGGAACCAACGGAAGCCGGCGACGCGACCGGTAAGCTGCAGGTCGACGAGTGCGAGGTCCGTCAGGTTTCGTACCGTCCACCGCTCGGATTCAGTCACGCCGTCCTGGAACCAGGGGAAGCTGGCAACGAGGCCCGCGAGCTCTGGCTCGGAGGCCCCGAGATCCAGCAGGTTCCGCACGAGCCAGCGTTCGTGCTCGGTCACATCATCCTGAAACCAGGGCAGGTCGACGACGAGACTGGCCAGCTGGTCGTCGCCCTCATGCAGGGCTTTCAGGTTCCATACGATCCGGCGTTCGTGCGCGGTAACGTCGTCCTGGAACCAGGGAAAGTCGATCAGGAGGTTCGCGAGTTGACCGTCGACCGATGCCAGGTCGTTCAGGTTTCGCACGATCCAGCGCTCCTGCTCGGTAACGTCGTCCTGGAACCAGGGAAAGCTGGCGATGAGGCTGGTGAGCTCTGGCTCAGAGACTCCGAGATCAAACAGGTTCCACACTATCCAGCGCTCGTATTCGGTGACATCGTCCCGGATCCAGGCAAGATCGAGGACGAGGCTCGCGAGCTCGGGCTCGGAGTCTGCGAGCTCCTCCAGGTTCCGGACCGTCCAGCGCTCGTCCTCTGTGATGCTGTCCCGCACCCATGGGAATGCGGTGATCTGCGCGACAAAGGGCGTGCTGACGGCCAACTCCCGAAGTTCAGTGAGAACCGCCCGTTCATTCTCGGTGATGCCGTCTCGCATCCACTCGTACCCGGCCAGGGCCCTGCCAGCTGTCTCCTCGCGGGCTATCACGCCCGCAAGCGCTCGAAGGCCCAGCCACTCGTCCTCGGAGACTCCGTCGGCAAGCCACTCGTAGGCCGCGACCCGGCGCGCGACCCCCAGGTGCTCCCGCGCGAGGAGGTCCAGTTGTTGCAGGGCTCTCAGGTCATGGCCACCCGGCCCTTCTCGAACCCAGCTGAACGGCGCCACCGACCTTACCAGCACCGGGTCGGCTTCGTGCAGGCCTGCCAGTGCGAGCAGCGCGACGCGCGAGTCGTGGTCCAGAGGGCCCGCTGCCCAGGGCAACGTCTCCCGTAGTTCGGCGAATGCCCCCGCATCTGGGACAGGCTGGTCGACGACCTCGAATCCCGCCCTGGCGATTGGCTCCCCTCCTACCGCCAGCTCAGCCCGGTAGATCCCGGGCTGCCAGGACCCACCGGTGGCCGAACCCCAGCCAGAGCTTCGATAGCTGCTTGTCCAACCCTCGTCGATGTAGCTTGTCGACGCGAAGCTCGCGGCGACGCTGCCGTCTGAGCGGTAGATCGTCGTATCGATGGAGAAGTCGATTCGGGCCGCCGGTGGAGGATGCACGAGCCGCAACTGCCAGGTGATGTAGCGGGTGACAGACCGGTCGAACGTCGTCCTGAAGACCCGCTCGTGGAGCGGTGGAAGCCCGAGGGGCGCCTCAAAGAAGTCGAGGGCCACGACCGTTGCGTTCGCTAAAGGGATGTACCCCAGCGTTTCCGTCTCGCTCGCGTCCGTGGACGCCAGCCTCACCTCCACCCCTACCGCAACGGCATTGCTCTGGTGGAATCTGCCGGTGCGGTTCAGGCCCGACATGTCGAGCGGCGTGTTGTCGGTCCTCCAGCGCTCCCCTTCGGCCCTGGTGCTGATGTAGAGGTTGGCTGGGTTGGCCACGGACCGCCACACCGTCACGTCGATCATGGCGGTCTGGCCACTGCCCAGCGGCACCTCCACACGCACCGCATTGCTCTGGTGGAATCTGCGTGTGCGGTTCAGGCCGGACATGTCGAGTGGGGTGTTGTTGGTCCTCCATCTGCCCCCCTCTGGGCGCGTGCTCACGTAGAGGTTGTCGGGGTTGGCGACCGACCGCCACACCGTCACTTCGACCACGACCGTCGCCGACTCCGGCCCGGGCTCCTGCGCCTGCGCGACGTTCGCGCCCGCCGTCAGCGCCAGCGAGCAGAGCAACACCCCCGCGAGTCGGGTCTTCATACCGGCGTACTGTACCTGCCGCTTGTGGAGGGAACCCCTACTCCGCCCGGAC
>VXRS01000231.1 GCA_009838385.1 Dehalococcoidia bacterium
AGAACCCCGACAAGACCGTCTTCTGCCTCGATCCCGTGGTCTGCCCCTGCAGCACCATGTATCGCATCCACCCCGCCTACCTCGCCTGGACCCTCGAAGGTCTCGTGCAAGGCCACGTCATCAACCGCGTGAAGGTCGATGACGAGACGCGCGAGTGGTCGCTCGTGGCCCTTGAGCGGATGCTGGCCCTCCCCTAGCCGGCCACTCCATTCCTGTATCGTGAGCGGCGTCACTCCACCCGCTGGAGGAGCCGCATGAACGGCCGCATGCCCCTCGCTGCGCGCCTCCTCTTCGCGTCCGGCTCGCTCGGCGGGAACGCCCTCGGCCGCACCCGCGACCTCTGGCTCCTCTACTTCTATCTGGGCGATCAGGATGGCGACGTAGAGCGTCGCGGAGCGGCTATCGCCATCGGCGCCGCTCTCGTCGTTGGCCGTCTCATTGAGGCCTTCGACGACCCGCTCATCGGCTACTGGAGCGATCGCACCCGCACCCGCCTCGGGAGGCGCATCCCCTTTGTCCTCGCGGCCACGCCTTTCATGGTCGTGTTCTTCGTCCTCTTCTGGATTCCACCAGATCCTGGCGAGACCTATCGAAACGTCTTTTACCTGTTCGCCATCTTCTGGGCCTTCAGCATCTTCTCAACGCTCTCAGGCGGGCCGTTTGAGTCCCTGTTGCCCGAGATCGCCCGGCGCGCCGAAGACCGGCTCAGCATTGTCGGCTGGCAGGTGGTCTTCGGCGTCGTAGGCACGGCCGTTGCCTTCGTCCTCAGCAGCTTCCTTATCGACACCGTCGGCTTTGTGAGCATGGCCATCGTGATCGCTGCCATCGCCCTCGTCTCGCGCTACGTCGGCCTCTCTGGCGCCTGGCGGCGCTCGGTCGAGGTCTCGAAGGAGGTCTACGCCGAGGACCAGCCCGTCGAGCGCCTCTCGATCTGGAAGTCCATCACGACCTGCCTGCGGAACGATCAGTTCGTCGTCTTCCTGCCTTCGTTCATCCTCTACAGCGTTGGCATCCAGATCATCACCGGAGCCCTGCCCTTCTATGCCGAGGCGATCCTCGGCCAGGACGAGCCGGGCCAGACGGTCATGATGATTTCCGTGTCGGCACTTGGGGGACTTGTCCTGGTCCTCCCATTCGCCGTTGTGTTCGCTCGTCGGCGCTCCAAGCGTCAGGTTTACGGCTGGGGGATGCTCTTTGCGGGCATCTACTTCCCCCTCTTCGCTGCCGCCGGCTCAATTCCCGGCATCCCCGAGGTGCCTCAGGCCCTGGTCTATGCGGTCTTCATCGGCATTGCCCTTGCCCCGGTGCAGACGTTCCCCAATGCCCTCATCGCTGACATTACCGACTACGACACGTTACGGACGGGCGAACGTCGGGAAGCCACCTTCTACGCCACGCAGCAAACCCTGGAGAAGATTGCCGGCTCCGCCGGTCAGGGCATCCTGACCCTCCTGCTGCTGATCGGCTCCACCACGGCCAACCCGCTTGGCATCTACTTGATCGGACCCGTCGCTGGCGTGCTCGCGTTTGTCGGCTACGTCGTCTTCCGCCGCTACTGGCTGCCCGACAACGTCACCGAGGAGTCCGTGGAGGCTGCCCGCCCCTCCTGACGCGCCCTGACCCTAGCCCGCGTCCCCCGACAGCTCCGCGAACACGCGCTCGTTGTCCTCCCCCAGCAGGGGCGCCCGACGCCGGATCCGCCAGGGCGACCCCAGCAGCTGGTACGGCGCTCCCGGATACGTCACCGTCCGCTCCAGCTCCGGGTGCTCCACCTCCACCGGGAACCCGCGCTCGATGAAGTGCGGATCCTCCAGCACCTCCTCGGGCGAGTAGATGATCCCGATCTGGAACCCCCGCTCCTGCCCGCCCGTGAAGAACTCGTACGCCGTCAGTCGCTCCGCCAGGAAGTTCATCGCCGCGCGCCCCGCCCCGAAGATTGCCATCAGCTCCTCGTCCTGCTGCAGCATCGACATGTCGAAGCGTTCGCGCCGCATCCCCTCCTCCAGCAGCGGGAACTCCAGGAACTCCTCCGCCAGACCCGCCGTCCGGAGCCACTCGCAGACCGCTCCGAACGCCTCCGGCCGCCTCGGCGGAATGCCTGTGTTGACGTAACGTCCGTCCGCGCACTCGACCTGCGACGGCATCGACGGGTTCACTCCCGCGTGCCGCCCCGTCTGCCGCTGTACCGTCTCCTGGGCCACCAGCCACGTGTACGTCCCCGCCTCCGTCGTCACGTTCGCGGCCGCGTGGGCGTTCACGTCGATGTGCTGCCCCTGCCCCGACTCGTCCCGGTAGAGCAGCGCCACCAGCGCCGACATCACCGCGAAGTGGCTCGCCGTGTGGTACCCCTGGTTCCCCCCGCCACGCACCGGCGGCAGCGAGTGGTCGTCGTAGCCGCAGTTCCAGACCGGCCCGCCCCCCGCGAGGATCGTCAGGTCCGTCGATGCCTCGTCCTCGCGCGGCATGCCCTGCCCGAACGGGCTCAGCGTGACCATGATCAGCCCCGCGTTCGTCTCCCGCAGCGCTTCGTACTCCAGGTCCGCCCCCGCCTCCCCGCTCTGCAGCAGGATGTCCGCACGGTCGATCAGCCCCCGCAGCCGGTCCCGGTCCGCCACCTCCCCGAGGTCGAGCGTGACCCCCGCCTTGCTCGTGTTGTAGTGCCAGAAGTAGAGGCTGCGCTCCGGCCCCGGCTCGTCGTCGACGAACGGCGGGTACGTACGCGTCCGGTCCCCCTCGGGCGGCTCCACCTTGACCACCTCCGCCCCCATATCCGCGAGCAGCTTCCCCGCGAACATCCCCAGCTCGTCGCACAGCTCGACGACCCGCAGGCCCTCAAGCGCCCCCGGCCCCTGTGGCGTTCCGGCGTCCGTCACAGCACGCCCTCCTCCGTCAACGACGCGATCTCGTCCGCGCTCAGCCCCAGCAGCCCCCCGAACACCTCCTCGTTGTGCTCCCCGAGGCACGGCCCGCCCCGCTCCATCCGCCAGTCCGTCTCCGAGAAGTGCACCGGTAGCCCGTCGACTCGCACGTCTCCCATGTCGCGGTGCTGCACCGTGGGCCAGAGCCCCCACGCCTCCGTGTTCGGATCCTGGTCGATGCGCTCCTGCGGGCGCTGCACCGCCGTCGCCGGGATCCCCGCCCCCTGCAGCAGCGCCGCCACCTCGAAGTTCCCCCGCGTCCGCGTCCACCCCGCGACCAGCTCGTCGAGCGCGTCCTCCGCTACCAGCCGCCCCCGCAGGTCCGAGAAGCGTCCCTCCTGCGTCCACGCCTCTCCCGTGACCTCCCCGAACGCCTCCCAGTCGCGCTCATCGCGACACGAGATCGCGACCCACGTGTCCTCCTCTTGCGAAGGGTAGATGCCGTGCGGCGCCATCGCCGGGAACTGGCTGCGGTTGCTGTTCGGGCTGCCCTGCCTTCGCAGCGGCCGCCCGTTCACCGTGTAGTCGAGCATCGCCGGACCGGTCAGGCTCGCGCCCGCTTCCGTGCACCCCAGGTCGACCCATTGCCCCTCGCCCGTGCGGTTCCGGTGGCGAAGGGCCATCAGGATCGCGATCGCCATGTAGTAGGCGCCCGTGTGATCCATGTACGAGT
>VXRS01000135.1 GCA_009838385.1 Dehalococcoidia bacterium
GGTACGGGGGGTGCGGCACGAGGGGGAGCGGCTGAAGGCGGACTCGGTGAAGGTGGTAAGCCCGAGCGGCTCCATCGACCGCCCCGACGCACGGTGGCTGCTCATCACGCTGCATGGGGGGCGCAAGCGAGAGATCCGGCGGATGCTCTCGGTGGTCGGGAGGCGGGTAGTGACACTGCGGCGCATCCGCATCGGGCCACTGGCGCTGGGAACGCTGGGTTCGGGCGAGCACCGCGAACTGACGCAGGAAGAAGTGGAGGCGCTGTACGGCGCGGCGAAGCGAGCGGAGAGGCAAGAGGGCGGTAGCATGGCACCGGCCTCGACGGCTGAACCCGAACCGCCGATGAAACCGCAACCACCCCATCCGATCGCGATCGACGGGCCCGCCGCCTCGGGCAAGAGCACGCTGGCGCGCGCCCTCGTCGAGCGTTTCGGATACGTCCTGCTGGATACAGGGCTGATGTACCGGGCGATCGCGCTGGGAGCGCAGCGTGCGGGCGTGCCGGCGGGCGACGCCGACGCCTGCACGGAGCTGGCGGGGAGCGGCGACCTGCGGCTCGCCATCACGGGCAGCGAGGCACGCGTCCGCCTGCTCGACGAGGACGTGACCGACCTGTTGCGATCGCCGGAGGTCGAGGGGGCGGTGAGCGATTACGCGGCGGTCGCCGGGGTCCGGCGGGAGCTCGTCGCGCAGCAGCGCTTCTTCGCGGCGATGCAGCCCTCGCTGCTCGTAGGGCGCGACATAGGATCGGTGGTGCTGCCGGACGCGCCGGTGAAGTTCTACCTGGAGGCGTCGGAGGAGGTGCGGGCGCAGCGGCGGGGCGCGCAGGCGGCGGAGTGGGGAGAGCGGCAGACCGCGAGCGAGGCGGAACGCGACATCAGCGGCCGCGACACGATCGACAGCACGCGCGCGGCGAGCCCGCTGGTCGTCCCCGAAGGCGCTATCGTTATCGACACTGGCGAACTGGATGCCGATGCGATGATCAAAGTTGCGATGGAAGCAATAGAAGCGATCGAGGAGCGAACGACGTGAGGGTGGTGAAGGCGCTGGGGCGGTTTCTCTGGGCGATCTACGTTCCCTGTTTCTACTGGTGGTCGGTGTGGACCTCCTACAGCATTCTCGTTCTGATGGCGCGCTGGCGGGTGGTGGGACGCGAGAACATCCCGAGCGGGCCGCTGATCCTGGCTTCCAGCCACCTGGGGAACGTGGACCCCATGATGGTGGCGATCGCCGTGGCGCCGCGGTGGCGCTACATCCGTTTCATGGCGAAGGAGCAGCTGTTCCGCTACGTGCTGACTCCGTTTGTCATCAGCTGGAACCCGATCCGGGTGTACCGGGGGAGTTTCGACCGGTTGGCCCTGCGGAGGGCAGAGGCAGAGGTGCAAAGAGGTGGGCTGCTGGGGATGTTCCCCGAAGGCATGCGCAGCCTGACCG
The DNA here is from genome assembly GCA_009838385.1 of Dehalococcoidia bacterium. Next base: position 1,436 of record VXRS01000135.1, read on the forward strand.
GTGACCTCGGACCGTTGCAGGGAGGATCGGCGCTGGTGGCGCTGCGCACGAATACCCCCATCCTGCCCTGCCGTCTGTTCAACACGAACCACCTGGGGAAGAAGGGGCACCTCTTCCCCCGCTCGACGCTGACGGTGCGCTTCGGGAAGCCGTTCCCTGTCGAGCGCGGAGAGGGACCGCTGTCGCAGCAGGTGGAGGCGCTGACGGAACGCATCCGGGAGGAGCTGGAAGCGCTGCGGCTCGAACACGAGGCCGAGGCGGCGTGAAGACGCCGGAGGGCGGCGTCGTCTCGTCCGTCGTCCACGGTTCCCTGGCTGAAGCGGCGGGCATCGTCCCCGGCGACGCGATCGTCGCCATCGACGGACGGACGCTGCGCGATGCGGTCGACTACCAGTTCTATGCAGCCGAGCCCGAGATCACAGCGCGCTTCCGCAAGGCGGATGGGAGCGAGGACCTCGTCGTCTTCGAGAAGGACCCGGACGAGGACCTGGGGATGGCGTTCGAGCGGGCGACGTGGGACGGCGTGCAGGTCTGCAACAACACGTGCTTCTTCTGCTTTCTGAAGGGGCTGCCGAAGGGGCTGCGCAAGCCGCTCTACCTGAAGGACGACGACTACCGGCTGAGCTTCCTGCACGGGAACTTCGTGACGCTCACGAACCTGACAGAGGACGACTGGACGCGGCTCGAGGAGCAGCGCCTGAGCCCCCTGAACGTCTCGGTACACGCGACCGAGGTGGAGCTCAGGCGCAAGCTGCTGGGGAACGAGCGCGCGCCGGACGTGGTCGCGCAACTCAAACGGCTGCGGGACCTGGGGCTGCTCGCGCACACGCAGATTGTGCTGACCCCCGGGGTCAACGACGGCGAGGCGCTGGAGCGCTCCCTGCGCGACCTGACGGGGCTGTATCCGACCGTGCAGACAGTCTCGGTGGTGCCGGTGGGGGCGAGTCCGAGGCTGGAGGAGTGGTCGCGGGATCGGGACGGGATCGAGCTGGTCGCGCCGGAGGGCGACTTCGCGCGCGCGCTGATCGCCACCATCCGACGCTTCCAGCGCGCCTGCGAGGAGGCGTACGGCCGCAGCGTGGTGCAGTGCGCGGACGAGTACTACCTGGCGGCAGGCCGCCCGGTTCCGGCAGCAGGCCGGTACGACGGGTTCCCGCAGTACGAGAACGGCATCGGCATGGTCCGGACGCTGCTAGACGACTGGTCGCGGTTGAGGCGGAGGCTCCGGGCAGGGCCGGCGCCGGAGCTCGCGGGGAAACGGGTTGCGATCGCTTGCGGGACGCTGATCGGGCCGACGCTGACACGGCTTACCGAGGCGTTCGGAGCCGAGACGGGCGTCGTCGGGAGCGTGCACCCCGTGACGAACACCCTCTTCGGGAAACGGGTGAACGTGAGCGGGTTGCTGAGCGGCGGTGACTACGTGCGGACACTGGCCGGGGTGGAGGCGGACCTCGTGCTGCTGCCGCGCACGAGCCTCGACTACTTCGGCGAGCGCTTCCTCGACAGCATGACGGTGGCGGAGGTGGCGGAGGGGATCGGGGCGCCGGTCGCGTTCGCGACGTCGATGAGCGAGGCGTTCGAGGCGATCCGGGCGGGACCGCACGACCCGGAGCCGGCAGCGGCGCCGAACGGAGCGTTCTGGAGCGACACCGCCATCGACGTGCCGATCGAAGGCGTCTGGGTGCAGGGGGAGTAAGCTGGAGCCATGCCACGCGTTCGTGTTGAGCCGCTGGGAATCGAGGTCGAGGCGCCGTACGGGGAGACGGTGATGGACGCCGTCTGTGCAGAGGGCTACTTCTGGCCGATCGGGTGCGACAAGATCGGCGAGTGCACGAACTGCGCAATGGAGGTCATCTCGGGGGTGGGGCGGCTGAGCGCGATGGGTCGCTACGAACGCGAGAACCTGATTCGCCAGCGAGGGGTGCGTTCGATCGAGGATCCGCGGTTGCGGCTGGCGTGCCAGGCGCACGTCGAGGGGGACGTGGTGGTGGAGAAGCGGGGCGTACAGCCGATCTAGGCGCAAGGTTCGCCCGAATCGCGCGCCGCGCCTAGACTGCTGGGCACGCAAAGGGGCGCGATCAGCATGATTTCCAGCATCCTCCTCGCGGCGGGCATGTCGACCCGCATGGGGCAGCC
>VXRS01000144.1:0-1056 GCA_009838385.1 Dehalococcoidia bacterium
ACGTTCTACTGCACGCGGGCGGCGCTGCGGCACATGCGTCCGCAGGGGAGCGGCGCCATCCTCAACATCGCAAGCGGCATGGGCATGCGCGCGACGCCCCAGAGCCCGACGTACGCGGCGGCAAAGGCGGGCGTCATCAACTTCACGCAGACGGTGGCGAGCGCGGTCGCGCGCGATGGCATCCGGGTGAACTGCATCACGCCGGGGCTGGTCGAGCAGCGGCCGACCGAAACCGAAGAGGAGGCGGAAGTGATCCGCAAGCGGGGGAGCTACATCACGGCGCGGCGGCTGGGGCAGGCGTGGGAGCTGGGGCCGCTGGCGCTGTTCCTCTGCAGCGATGCGTCGAGCTACGTGACGGGCGCGAACTACCCGATCGACGGCGGCGGACTGGCGGGCGGCATCGCGCCGACGGGCCATGCGCCGGACGAGGTGGAGACGCGGACCAATGGCTGACTGGGAGCGCCAGGAGGGGTACGACCTCAGCGGGAAGCGAGCGCTCGTCGTGGGGTTCGCGAACCCGGCGGGGCGCACGATCACGGAGGCGCTGGCGGAGGCGGGGGCGGACGTGGCGGTGGCCTCGGCGACGATGGACGGGGACGAGGTGATGGCGGCGAAGCGGGCGAGCCGGGCGGTGGCGAAGCTCGGGCGGGAGACGTTCAGCCAGGGCTGGGACGTGACACTGCCGACGAATGTCCGGGTAGGCCTGCGGCAGCTCGTGAAGGAGTTCGGAACGCCTTCGGTGCTCGTGTACAACGCCGACTTGCCGCTGGCGAAGCCGATCGACAAGACGGGCGACGCGGAGTTCGCGAACGTGCAGGCGGTGAACCTGAGCGGGGCGTTCTACGCGGCGCGGGCGTGGGTGCGGGAGCTGGGGGAGGGGGAGACTGGACGCCTCATCTTCGTAAACAGCATCTTCGGGGAGCGCGGGGTCAACAACCTGAGCGCCTATGCGGCGGCGAAGGCAGGGGTGTTCGGGCTGGCGGCGTCGCTGAGCCAGGAGCTGGCGCCGGCGGTCACGGTGAACAGCATCGCGACGGGCTGGATGGACTGGACGAC
>VXRS01000144.1:1156-3554 GCA_009838385.1 Dehalococcoidia bacterium
CGGGAGACGCCAAACCGCACCAGGAGTCGCACGGCGTAGCGCGCCAGCATGCCCGAGCGCACCGTCAATGCCGGCTTCGTCATGATCTCGTAGACGTTGACGCGATCAGGGGCGCGATCGCGGGTGATCACCTCTCGCGCCAGATCGCTCACCGTGACGATGCCCAGCTCGTCGTCGTCGTCGCGCCGGTTGACCACGAGCGAGCTGATCTGGAGCTGCTTCATCGCGGCCATGGCCTCGGCGGCCGTCGCCAGCCCATCGATGGTGTGCACCTCCGGGCCCATGAGGTCGGATACGCGTATCACCCTGTCGTCGCCCTGTTCGTTCATAGGTCCCCTTCCAACTCCTCCATGAGCCTCGGCAGCTGGGTCGAGAGGCCCACGGCGTCCTCGATCGTGATCTGAAAGGCGACGCCGGCGCCGCTCTCCTGGTCCATGCCGCCGGCCTCCGCGATGCGCTCGAGGATGTCCCGAGCCCGCGGCTCGGCCACGAGGAACAGGACCACGTCGCGCCTCGCCGTCAGGTCCAGCCCGAGAAAGGTCTTTCTGGGCTTCAGCCCCTCGCCGCGCACGCTGCTGATGATGGTGTCACCCGTGGCGCCACCCGCGCGCGCGGCTTCGATGATGTGGTCCGTTTTTTCGTCGCTTACGAGGGCGACGACCAGGGCCATCTTCATGGCTCCACCTCCTGGCGGTCGCTCCGCCTGCGCCAGCGTTCCAGCCCATCGGCGACGATGGCGTAGCCTAGCACCGAGATGATGGGAAAGACACTCGCGAAGGCGATGAGCCCGAACCCATCGATGAGCGGGCTGCGACCGGGGACGTTGGCGGCCAGACCCAACCCCAGCGCCGCCACCACGGGCACCGTGACGGTCGAGGTGGTGACGCCCCCGCTGTCGTAGGCGAGGGGGATGATGGTGCGGCTGCTCAGGAACGTCTGGATGATGACGACGACGTAGGCGACGACGATGTACCAGGGAAGGGGCGTGCCCGTCACGATCCGGAAGCACCCCAGCGACACTCCGATTGCCACGCCCACGGCCACGGCGATGCGCAGGCCCCAGGCGTTCACCGCCCCGCCAGAAACCTCTTTGGCCTTGAGCGCGACTGCGATGAGGGACGGCTCGGCCACCGTGGTCGCAAAGCCGATGGCGGCGGCGAAGAGATACACCACCCAGTAGTCCTGCCAGCGCACGGCGCCCGCCAGCGCGCCCGCTCCCGCACCCGCCTTCTCGGTGAGCTGTTGCGCCATCGTCTCGCCGATCGGGAAGAGCGCCTGCTCGAGCCCGATGAGGAACAGCGCCAGCCCCAGCAGCACCATGACCGACCCGGTGGCGATGCCCCTGATGTTGGGCAGCCGGCTCCGCAGCACGACCACCTGGAACACGACGAGGATGACGACGATGGGGGTCACGTCCCGCAACGTGGAGAGCACGGTTTCGCCAACGTCCGCCAGGAAGTCCAGCATCACACCACCATCCCGTAGCCCAGCACGCCGATCATGGGCGTGAGGCTGGCGAAGGCGATCAGCCCGAAGCCATCGAGCATCGGGTTACGGCCGCGGATGGTGGAGGCGAGGCCCACGCCCAGCGCGGTGATGAGTGGCACAGTGATCGTGCTGGTCGTGACGCCGCCGGAGTCGTAGGCCACGCCCACGATCTCATCAGGCGCGAACAGGGTCATGGCCATGACGAGCACGTAGCCGCTGATGATGAAGAGGTGAATGGGCCACCCCTTGAGGATGCGCAGCACGCCCAGGACGATGGCGACGCCGACGGCGACGGCGACCACGAGGCGCACCTCCAGGGCGTAGCGGTCCTGGGCAGCCTGGCTATCGCCGATGAACTGCGCATCCGCGGCCACCTGCGCGCCCTCGGCCGCCACGGCAATCAGGGCCGGCTCCGCCACGGTGGTGCCGAAACCGAGGCAGAACCCCAGGGCCAGCAGGGCCGTTGCGCTTCCCTTGCGCGCCATCCCCTGGGCAAGGGCCTCGCCCAGCGGGAACAGGCCGCTTTCCAGACCCTGGACGAACAGCGCCAGCCCCAGGACCACGCACACGAGCCCGACGACGACGTTGGCGATATCGGGAAAGGGCTGCTGCAGCACGACGACCTGGAAGAAGATGACAACGGCGAAGATGGGAGCCAGATCTCGAAGCGCGCCCAGGATCCGCTTCGCCATGGCCAACGCGAATCGCGGCAAACCATGCTCCTCGCGCGTGTGCTGCACCGGGTTCGATAGGCCTGCGGGGCGCGGCTACACCGTACGAAGCTGCGCAGAGCGGGTCAACGAATACTCGGTGTTCGGCGGACGGCACGAGACGACAGAAAGGGCGCGGCCCCTCGCGCACTGGGGGATCGCTCCGTACGATTTCGCGCGATGGAGCGCACGAGCACACC
>VXRS01000100.1 GCA_009838385.1 Dehalococcoidia bacterium
GCGGCCCTCGCCGCCCAGGCCGCGCGCCACCGTGCCCGTCCCCGTCCCGAGGTCCACCGCGTCGATGCCCGCGAAGCCGACGCCGTGCGCCTCCAGCTCGTCGAAGAAGCGATCGGGGAACCCCGCCCGGAACGTTGCGTAGTCGGAAGCTGCCCTGCCGAAGTCCACACCCGACATCCGCCGGGCCCGCTCCCCCTTGCCCTGCGGGACTTCGTTCACGCCTAGCCGCCCGTTGCCGCGGCCTCCTGCGGTTCGCCCGCACCCGGCGATGTCGGCCGCCGGAAGAAGCGGCCGATATCGTGGTTGTCCCACGCCACCAGCACCTGCGCCGCCACGAAGATGCTGCTGTACGTCCCCGCGATCACCCCCACCAGCAGCACCAGCAGGAAGTTCTGGATAGTCACCCCGCCGATCAGGAACATCGCGATGATCGTCAGCACCGTCACGAACGACGTGTTGATCGAACGCACGAGTGTCTCCGTCAGGCTCACGTTCACCGCCTCCGCGAACGGCACGAGCGTGTCTCGTGATGTCACCTCGCGCACGCGGTCGAACACGACGATCGTGTCGTGAACGGAGAAGCCGATCACCGTCAGGATCGCCACGATGAACGCTGTGTCGACCTCCGTGCCCGCCACCTTCGCCAGCAGAGAGAAGAGCCCCAGCACGATCACCGAGTCGTGTACAAGCGCGATCACCGCGCAGAGCCCGTACCGCCACGCCGCCCGCTGCCGCCGGAACGCGAACGCCACGTAGATCAGGATGGCGACGGCCGCCGCCACCACCGCCAGCGTTGCGTCCCGCGCGATCTCTGTCGAGACCGTTCCTGAGACCGTTGCGAAGTCCAGCCGCTGAACCGGCCCGAACTCCTCCTCCAGCGCCGCCAAAATGTCGTCAATCTCCCCCGGCGGCACGGGCCCCTCGCCCGCCTCCAGTGGAGGCGCGCCCTGGAGCTCGATCGTCCGCACCAGGTACGTGTTGAACCCCGCCCCCTGCACCCGCGCCTCCTCGTGCCCGAGCCGGGCCAGCGCTTCGCGCAGCTCCTCCGGCTCCACCACCCGCACCGGTTCCGGCGCCGGCGGTTCCGCCTCTTCCCCTGCCGACGCCCCCTCACCGTCCGTCTCCGCCGCCGGCTGCTCCTGCGCGAACTGGAGCGTGAAGGTCGACCCGCCCGTGAACTCGATACCCGCCTTCAGCGGGGGCGGCACCAGCAGCGTCACTGCCGCTGCAATGAACACGATCAGCGAAAGCCCCAGCGTGACCCAGCGGCGCTGCGCGAACGCGATGAACGTCGGGCGCGGGGTTGTGGGCGCCGCCTCATCCTCGCCGTCGGCGGCCTCCGGCTGCGAGGACAGCGGTTCGGCGTTGAACAACCAGCGTGACCGCGCGATCCGCGTCCCCACGAACAGCCGCAGGAACGTCCGCGTCACCACGATCGCCGAGAACATGCTCACGGCCACGCCGATAGCCAGCGTGATCGCGAACCCGCGTACGAACGACGCCCCGAACTGGTCGCCGAACCAGAACAGGATCGCGCACGTGATGAACGTCGCCACGTTCGAGTCGCGGATGGAGGGCCACGCCCGCCGGAAGCCCGTCTCGATCGCCGTCGCCAGCGGCCGGCCCCGGCGTAACTCCTCCTTCATCCGTTCGAAGATGAGGATGTTCGCGTCGACGGCCATGCCCACCGAGAGGATGAACGCCGCGATCCCCGAGAGCGTCAGCGTGACCGGCCACATCTTGAACACGGTCAGCGTGATCAGCGCGTACACGATCAGCGCGAACGCCGCCAGCACGCCCGGCAGGCGGTAGTACAGGATCATGAACGCCAGCACGGCCAGCAAACCGATCTCCGCCGCGTTCACCGAGGCCTTCACCGAGTCGTCGCCCAGCGAGGCGCTCACCTCGTTCGCCTGGATTGTGCGCAGCGGCACCGGCAGGGCGCCCGCGTTCAACTGCCGCGAGAGGTCGTTCGCCTCCGTGAAGCTGTGCAGTCCCGTGATCGTTCCCTGGTCCTCGATCACGCCCTGCACCACCGCGTCCGATATCAGCTCGTTGTCGAGGTAGACGAGCAGCCGTCTCCGCGGGTCCCCGATCGGGTGCTGGAGCGCCCTTGTCGTGATCTGGCGCATGAGCTCGTTGCCCACGCCCGTCGTCTCGAAGTTCACGGCGTAGGTCGTGCCTCGCCGCTCCGGGTATGTGTTGCTCTTCAGGTGCTGGCCAGTCATCGCGATCTCGACCTCGTCGACGATCCCGCTGGCCGCGACGAGTTCGCCCGCGTCGTTGAAGATGCGGTACGACAGCGTCGCCGTGCGTCCGATCAGGCGCTCCGCATCGGGGAGGCTCATCCCCGGCACCTGCACGTCGAGCCGGTTCCCGCTCGCGATCTGGATCTCCGGCTCGACAACGCCGAAGGCGTCGACCCGCCGCTCGATCACCTCTTTGGCGACCTCCAGCGACTCGGTCAGGTCACCCTCGAAGTCCGCCGGCGGAACGGCCTGCAGCACCAGGTGTGCGCCGCCCTGCAGGTCCAGGCCCAGCCGCATCGTCTTGCGCTCGTAGTCGCCGATGCTGATGCCCCGGCCCTCGGGCCAGAAGTCGCCGGGCAGGTAGCGCGTCGGGGCGCTCGGCCAGACCGCGAACAGGCAGAACACGCTGACCGCGAGGATCGCCAGGAAGACGAGGGTGGTGGTGGGACTACGCATTCGGGTCGCCGGACTCGCCGGCGCCCGCCGCCACCGTCTCAAGCGCCTCGTCGGGCGCGGGCTCCAGGGTCGTGAGCCGCCGCTCGATGGCGTCGGTCAGTGCGCGTACATGGATACCGGGCGCGATCTCCAGGATCAGCTCCGTTGGGCCGTCGTCAGGGGCCTGGACGTCCTTCACCTCGGCGATGATCCCGCCCGTCGTCACCACTTCGTCGCCGATTTGCAGCTCGCGCACGGCCTTCTTGCGTTGCCGCTGCTGCTTCAGCACGGGCTGCAGCAGGATGAAGTAGAACGCCGCCACGGCCAGCACCGTGTAGAAGATGACGCTGAACATCACAGCCATGGCAGTTCTCCGGACCTAACCCTCGGCCGTCAGCCGTTCGAGAGATTGGCGCGCCAGCGCGAGCGCGGTCGCGCGATCGTCCACCTCACCGGCCAGCTGAGCTTCGCGAACCGATGTTAGGACAGCCCCCAGAAGCCGTCCACTTGAAAGCCCCAGCTCCCGCATCAGCTCCTCGCCGTCCACCAGCGCCGGCTCCTCCTCCCGCAGCGCCTCCTCCGTACGCGTCACGATGTGCCCCAGGAAGGCGATGTGCCGTTCGAAGTTCTCGCGGCGATAGTTCGGTCCCCGCGTTGCCATGCCGTCCGCGAGCTGGAGCAGCAGGAGCGGCAGCGTCTGGCCGTCCAGGTCCCGTGCGAAGCGGCGCAGCGCCCGATCCGTCGGCGGCCACGAGCGCGCGAACTCCCCGGGCCGCAGGTGATACCGCACCATCGTCGTCACGAATTCGATGCTCGCCCGCTCGAACCCCAGCGTCCCCAGGCGCCCCTCCAGCAGC
>VXRS01000009.1 GCA_009838385.1 Dehalococcoidia bacterium
GCCGCCCGCGTCCGATGTGTACACCCGCCGGGGCCCCGGCGGGGGGGGGGGGGGCGCGGGCGCTGGGGCGAAGTCGCCCTGCTCGAGGGCGGCAGCCAGGGCGCGGCGGCCGTCCTCGGTCGTCTCACCGTCCTCGGAGATGTCATTAGGGAAGCGGGCGCTGACGGTCGCGATCTGCTCGTCCGTGTACTCGCTGAGGTCGTAGCCGCGCCAGCGCATGGTCTCGCGGATGCGCCGCACCTTGGGCGAGTCGGCGCTCTGGCGCGGGCGGTTGTCGCCATCGCCAAAGCCAAGGGCACGCGTCAGACGGCTCATCGCGAAGCCCTCCAGACACGCAGGCAAGACATGCTGCGCCGGTAGTCGGCGTTCATCTGCTCATTGTCTACAAAAGCGCGCCTTTTGTCCCAGCACGGCGGGCAAACTAGCCTTTACCGGCACGAAAAGAGCGCCCGACCTCAGCCGCGCGTGTGGTAGGCGCACTCGAACTCGTACCAGCCCGAACCCTTGACCTTGAGGGGATTGCCCTCCGCCTCGGCCATCGCCCTGTTGTGCTCGGCGCGACCCTCCCAGGCGTTGGGGTCGCGCTGCCACTCGTTGAGGACGCGCTCGGCCTCCTCGTAGCTCTCGGCATCGACCTCGTAGATGGCGATGTACTCGGAGGGGATGTCGATGCCGACGTGCCCGCCACGCAGCTTGTAGACAGTGCCGCTGAGGAAGTTGGGGCAGAGGGCGGTGTCGTAGATGTGCTGCCCGAGGTAGTGGTCGTCGAAGGCCCGCTGGTCTTCGGGACTATCGCTGGCGGGCTCGACGAGACCGATGAGGATGAATCGCGCCATGGGGAACCTCCCTGGCTGGGATGGCGGCACGGTAGCACGCGAGCCAGGGGTTATGCGGCAGCGGCCATTGGGGGCCATTCGCGTACGATGGCGGTTCTCCCATGCAGCCCACAAACATCGTCGCCGTGCCCCTTGCGCCCCGAACCTGCGGGAGTGACCCAGCGTGAGTAGCTTCACACCCGCATCAGCTGCGACCGTTTCGCCGGAAGATGCGCGTTCGCTGCAAGCGAACGTCTGGAAGTTCTACCTGTTCCGCTTCTTCGTGGACTTCCAGCTGTGGCTGCCTATCTGGGCCGTCTACCTGACCGACTTCCGGGGACTCTCGCTGACGCAGCTCACGGTGCTGGACGCGCCATTCTGGATCCTGCTGATCGTTCTGGAGGTTCCGACAGGGGCGATCGCGGACCGCTGGGGACGCAAGGTCTCGCTGAGCTATGGGGCGCTGACGAACGCGATCGCGGTGATCGTATTCGGCATCGCGGCGAACTTCGGCATCCTCCTCGTCTCGTACCTCGTATGGGCAGTAGCGTGGACGTTGTACTCGGGAGCGGACTCGGCTTTCGTGTACGACTCGCTGCGCGCCAACGGCCGCGAAGACGACTATCAGAAGCTCTGGGGACGCACGCGCGCCGTGTCGGCGGCAGCCGCAATCCTGGGATTGCTGATCGGGGCGCCGCTTGGCGACTTCGCGGGGCTGTGGGTTCCGGTGGTCGCCAGCGGAGGTCTGATGGCCATCGCGTGGGTGGTCACCTTCACCTTCAAGGAGCCGCCCCGGGCGGAGGGCGAGGACCACGCCAACTATCTTGCGACTATCAAGGAAGCCTTTGGCGTGGCCTTCGGGCGCCCTGCCGTGCGGATGATGATGCTGATGATGGCGGCGGTCATGGGCATCGGCGTCAGCATGATCATCCTTCAGCAGCCGTTCCTCTCCGAGCACGACGTGCGCTACGGGCTCTTCGGGTTCTTCCTCACACCGGGGCAGCTGCTCTCGATTGCGGGAGCGCTGCTGGCCTACCGGCTGGTCAATGCGCTGGGCGTAAGCGGGGTCGTTATGTTGATGCCGCTGGCGGTCCTGGCGACGGCGACCGGGCTCGGGTTTATCGATCACCTGGCCGCGTTCGCCTTCTATCCGCTGACGACGCTGACCTTCGCGATGAGTTTCGTGGTGATGTCGGACTACCTGAACCGACGCATTCCCAGCGCCAACCGCGCCACGATCCTGTCGATCCAGAACATGATCTTCAGCCTCATCGTGGCGGGGATGGAGCCGCTGCTGGGTGTGATCGGCGATCACTGGGGCCTTACCGTGAGCTATCGCACGGCCGCCGTCCTGGTCGTCGTCATCGGAGTCCCACTCCTGTTGTTATGGCTGCGGGAGCACAACCGCGAGCAGTTACCCGGCCAGGAGCGGGCGCCTCCCTAGGCTTCGCCGGCGGCCTCCATGGCGGCCCAGCGCTCGCGGGCGAGCACGAAGATGTGCTTGTTGCCGGTGGTCCAGGTGACGGTGAGCTGGCAGCGGCGGATGCGCCAGCCGTCGTCGCTGCGGACGAGGGTGTTGGCGTAGTAGCCGCCCAGGGTGAGGGTGTTGTCGCCCTCGGCGTTGGGGAGGTAGTGCTGGGCCTGCATGTAGGAGACGCAGGTGGCCTCGTCGCCGCCCTCGGCGAAGGTAATGACGTGGTTCGTGCTGATGTGTTGGGTCGCCTGGAAGCCGCTGAGCCCGGCTCGGACGCCTGCCGTCCAGTCGTCGCCGCGCATGGTCGAGGGCTCGCCGCCGCTCCAGGAAGTGAAGTCGATCTCGACCTCGTCCGTGAAGCAGGAGCGGTAAGCCTCCCAGTCGCGCATGTCGATGCCGGTGGCGTAGCGCAAGACGGTATCGCTGATGGCCTGGCGATCGAGGAGCGTCTGGAGGGTGTCATTGCTCATGGGGAACCTCGCGGCTGGCAGCTAGTGGTTGGCGGGGAGTGTAGCGAGGCGTTCAGCCATCTGCTGGCGGACGAAACGGCGCTGGACCTTGCCCGAAGCGGTGGCGGGCAGGGCGTCGAAGCGCTCGATGGCGGAGGGGATCTTGTAGCCGGCGAGGCGGCTGCGGAGGAGCGGTTCGAGGCGCCCGAGCTCGACGGGAAGCTGCGAGACGACGGCGGCGACGACGCGCTGGCCCCACTCTTCGTCGGGCACGCCGACGACAGCAGCCGCTTCGATGCCCGGATAGGCAAGCAGGGCCGCCTCGACCTCGGCGGGGTAGACGTTCTCTCCGCCGGAGACGATGACGTCGTCGCCACGGTCGAGGACGGTGAGGAAGCCGTCCCTGTCGAGGAAGCCGATGTCGCCGGTCTGCAGCCAGCCATCGGCAAAGGCGCGGTCGGTCGCTTCCGGGTCGCGGTAGTAGCCGGGGGTGACGGCGGGACCACGGATCAGGATCTCGCCGGCCTCCCCGGTCGGGGCGTCGACGCGGACGTCGGCGGAGAGGAGGGCGCGTCCCGCCGAACCGTGGTGCGACATCGCCTCGGAGGGCGCGAGCGTCGTGACCTGGCTGCAGGCCTCGGTAAGCCCGTAGGTCTGGACGACCGGCAGGCCGCGCGCGGCAGCACGCTCAAGCAGCGTCGACGGAACAGGTCCGCCGCCGACAAGAACGGCCCGCAGGGAGCCGTCGAAGGGGCGGTCGTCGGCGTTGAGCATGCGGCGCAGCATGGTCGGGACGAC
>VXRS01000250.1 GCA_009838385.1 Dehalococcoidia bacterium
TTCTCTACCATCGCACGCATGACGCCGCTCGCCGTCGACCACGTCATCCTCGCTACGGCCGACATCCATGCCACCGCGACGCGCCTCGAACGCGACCACGGACTCGTGTCTCTCCCGGGCGGAAGGCACGCCGGACACGGCACCGGAAACCGCATCGTGCCCCTCGGCGACTCCTACATCGAGATCATGGGCATCGTCGACGAGGACGAGGCCGCCGCCAGCCCCATGGGCGCCTGGCTCCGCGAGCAGACCGCCGACGGCGACCGCGTCGCCGCCCTCTGCCTCCGCACCGATGCGTCCGGCCTCGACGCCACCGCCGAGCGGCTCGGCCTCCGCCCCCTCCCTATGTCCCGCGACGCCCCCGGTGGCATCACGCTTTCCTGGCGCCTCGCCGGCCTCGCCGAGGCCATGGCCAACCCCTCCCGCACGTTCTTCATCGACTGGCAGGTTCCCCCCGACCTGCACCCCGCCCGCGGAGATGCCCGGCACCGCGTTCGACCGACCGGCTTCGCCTGGGTCGAGCTCGCCGGAGGCGCCGATGCGATCCGGGCCTGGCTGGGCGAGGACGTACCTGGCGTCCGCGTCGTCGCGGCGCCCGGACCGTCCGTCCGCGCCACTGTCGCGCTTGCCGGTGGTGGGGAGGTTCGGCTGGACTAGTCGACTGCTACGACTGTCCCACCCGCGCCCCGATGAACGCGAACACGCGCTCCCGCGCCTGCTGCCCGATCGGGATCGGCGCCGCGTCGAAGCCGTGCGGGCCACCTGGGTAGACCGCCAGCTCGGACTCGTTGCCCGCCGCCAGCCAGCGCGCGTGCATGAATAGCGAGTCGTCCAGCAGCGGGTCGTACGACCCCACCGTGAAGAGCGCCGGCGGCATGTTTTGGAGGTGCGCGTTCAGCGGCGACACGTCCGGGTCGGTCGTGTCCACGCCGGGGATGAACATCTCGTAGAAGCGATCGATCGCGGCCCGGTCGAGGCCCCCTTCCGGCCCCACGCCCAGCCGCTGGCTCGGCGTCATCGACAGGTCGTACGGACCGTAGACCAGGTTCGCCCCGATGAAGCCTGTGTACCCGTGCCGGTCCCGCATCCGCAGCAGCGTGACCGCCGCCAGGTGCGCGCCCGCCGAACCGCCCCCGGTCAGCAGCCGCTCCGTTCCGAACTCCGCCGCCGCGTTCTCGACGAGCCACACCGCAGCCGCCTCGCAGTCGTCGGGACCGGCGGGATACGGGTGCTCCGGCGCGAGCCGGTAGTCGACGCTCACCGTCGCGAGGCCGAACGCCTCGACCAGGGCCAGGTTGGCCTGGTCGCTCATGCGCGCCCGGCCGACCGCCCAGCCGCCCCCGTGGATGTCGAGGTAGACGCCCGTGGGCTCGCGCCCCTCCGGCCGGATGATGCGGATCGACGCGCCCTCGCCCATGCCCGGGACGGTGCGGTCCTCCGCCCGGTCGACGGGCGGGGGTACGGGGAACGCGCCGCCGCCCTCGTCCATCAGCCGTCGCAGCTCGACGAGGTCGGTGTTCTCCATCGAGAGCATCTGCTCGCGCATCGCCACCGAGGCGGCCACGAACTCGCGCGTCTCCTGGCTGATGGCGTCCTCGCCGAAGACGCTCGAATCGAAGCTCATCGTGGTTCTCCTCAGGAGGGTTTCAGGCCGAACGAGTGGATCAGGCGCCCGTAGCCCATGTAGCTCACGACCGCCCACCCGATCTCGAGGATCTGTTCCTCGGTGTAGTGCTCCGCCAGCTCCTCAAACAGCTCGCCGTCGATGTTGGCGTGGTCGACGAACAGCCGCTCAGCGTAGTGGAACGCCGCCTTCTCGGCCTCGCTGAAGTCCTGGTCGCCCCACGTCGCAATCTTGCCGACGGTGCTCTCCTCAAGGGTGTCACCTTCCCCTGACAGGGGAAGCCGGGCGGCCTGTCAGAAGTCGCACGCGTTCAGCTGCGCGACCCGCAGCCGCACCATCTCCTTCAGCCTCGCGGATACGGCCCCGTCCCGAATAAGCGGGCGATACCACTCGTTCCACCGCTCGAACAGCGTCGAGTTGTGCCCGAACACCCGCGTGAAGTCGTCGCCACGCCCACGCAACCCCTCAGGGAGCTCGTCGTCGGTCGCCAGTCGGATGTGTGGGGTAGGCGTGTCAGTCATGGCCGGGAATCCTACCCCAGGTACGCCGACCCCGACCGACGGCCCTTCGGGTCCGTCAGCACGTTGACCAGCGCCACGGTGTTCGCCGCCAGCGCCTCCTGGACGGCCGGTGCGATGTCCGCCGGATCCTCGACGCGTCGCGCCCAGCCGCCCACCATCTCCACGGTCTTCTCGTAGGCGACGGGGAGGAGGGCGGCGATGGGGGGCGCATCCGGGGCGAACGTCCGGTCCTGGATCGAGTGGCCCGCGATGCCCCCGTTGTTCGACACGACGATGACGACGTTGCAGCCGATGCGCGCCGCCGTCTCGACCTCCATGGCCGCCGCCCCGAAGGCGTAGTCGCCGAGCACCGCCACCACCTGCTGGTCCGGACGCGCCAGCTTCGCACCGATGGCGTAGGGCAGGCCCGTGCCCATGCAGCCCGTCGTGCCCGAGTTCAGCCGCAACCGCGACCCGAAGCTGGGCATGACCGCCCGCGCCACGCCCATCGTCAGCTCCGCGTCGACCGTCACGGTCGCGTCCCGGTCGAGGCAGTCGCGCACGTCGCGGAGCAGGCGGAAGTGGTTGATGGGCACCTCGTCCGAGGCCATCGCCTCCGCCGAGCTCGCCTCGTTCCGGTCTCGCGCTTCCTGCAGCGTCCCGACCCAGTCGCTGCTCGCGACGCGCAGGTTGCGCCCGTCCAGCAGGCCGTTGAGCTGCCCCACGGCGATCGCGCAGTCCGCCACGATGCCCGTCTCGACGTCCGCGCCGCTGAAGAACTCCTCCGCCACGATGTCGATGTGCGCGAGGCGCGCGCCTTCGGCGAACCGCGGCGGCTTTCCGAACTGGAACACCCAGTTGAAGCGTCCACCCACCATCAGGACGGCGTCCGCCCCACCCAGCGCCGCCGAGCGGGCCGCGTTCATGAACATCGGGTGGTCGTCGGGAATCGAGCCCCGCCCCATCGGCGACGACACGAACGGGATGCCCCGGTCCACCAGCCGCTGCAGCGGCAGCCCCGCCTCCGCCCAGCCCGCGCCCTTCCCCATGATGACGAGCGGTCGCTCCGCCTCTGCCAGCATGTCCGCGACCGCTTCGAGGGCGGCGGGGTCTGGGTGGGGCCGCGAGATTTCCGGCTCGCTCGTGCGCCACTCGACGTCCGCTTCCTCGAACGGCGTGCGGATCAGCTCTGCGGGGAAGTCGAGGTAGACGGCGCCGGGACGTCCGTTCAGCGCGCGTCCCAGCGCGAGGTGCACGTACTCCGCGATGCGCGCTTGGCTGTCGACCTGCGTCGCCCACTTGCAGGCGGGCGCGGCGAACGCGACCTGGTCCGCCTCCTGGAAGGCGCCCAGCCCCCGCTGGCTCCCCGCCGACGAGCCGCCCAGCACCACCA
>VXRS01000171.1 GCA_009838385.1 Dehalococcoidia bacterium
CGGTTGCCTGGAAGGGACTCCTCGGCCGCGCCGGGGCGGGAGTGACCAGCGGCCGGCTGCTCGCCATCCTGCACGCCGCTCTGTTCGCCAACCACGCCCTGCCCGTGAAGGCGGGGGAGGTGCTCCGTCCCTATCTCGGTGCTCGCTCCGGCATCGACGCGACCGACGCAACCGTGTCCACCGCCGTGGCGCGCCTGCTCGACTTCGCCGCCCTGTTCGCCATCGCCGCCGCCCTCATCCCCCTGACGGCGGGCGTCGACGGCCTCACGGTCCTGATCGCCCCCGCCCTCCTGCTCGCGGCCGTGGCCGCCGCCCTGCTGTGGTTGCGGGCCACGAACGCCACCTGGAGTCGCTTCCAGGTGCTGGAGCGGGTCTGGACGCGCTCACGGGAGGCGCTCCGCGCCCTCTCGCCTCGCGCCGTGCTCGCCGCTTTCGCCCTCACGGCGCCCAGCTGGCTCCTTGAGTCGGTCGTTGTCTACGCGGCCGCCCACGCCCTCGGCTTCGAGCTCTCGTTGCAGGCGGCCATGGCGGTCACGGCGTTCACCATCCTCTTCCAGGTCTTCCACCTCACGCCCGGCGGCATCGGCGTTTACGAAGCGAGCATGACCGCCGCCCTGCAGATGCAGGGTATGCCCGGCGGCGAGGCGCTCACCCTCGCCGTGCTCACGCACGGCCTCAAGTTCGCCTACGCCTTCGGCGTTGGTGGGCTCCTGACGCCACTTGCCTTCGGTGGCGTGCCGACCCTCGGGCGGCTGCGCGGCAGCCGCGACGACCCGAAGCCCGCCAGCCGCTTCGAGAACATCGCTGCGCGTCTCTGGAACGTCCTCAACGAGGGGAAGCCGTTCACGCCCGTGTTCGTCGTCGGGACTCTCGTCCTGCTCGGCCTGCCCCACCTGACCGATGGCGGCTACTGGGCGCGGCAGGGACTCGCGCTCGCCGCCCTGGCGCCGCTCTTCGTCGTGTTCTACCGCTACGCCTTCCCGTTGCACCTTCGGGCTGGCCTCTGGGTGCTCCTCGCCGTCTGCCTGGCGGCTTTCCGCTTCGTCGACCCCGTGGCGATCGGGCTGGTCCTCGGGCTCTACCTCGTCTTCACCGTCGTCCTCTGGGGGAGCATCTACTACCACCTCCGCATCGGGACGCCCTGGACGAACGGCTTCCGCTTCTGGCGGCTCGTTCTGGAGAACCCAGACCCCACGAGCGGCAACTTCCTCGAGCAGGTGCCGAAGCTCCTCATCCTTGTCCTGCTCTCCGGTTTCCTCGTCGAGCACCCCGGGGCGCTCTCGTTCGCGGCTGTGGAGGGGTTCATCCTTGGTGCTGCCGTCTTGGCCGTGCTCACCCACCAGTGGTGGTTCACCTGGGCGCCGCCGGACCCGCTCGCGCCGACTCACCTTCGCAACGAGACCAGCCGCCTGTCCCGGCGCTTCATCGTGGTCGCGATCGATGGATGCCGCCCGGACCGTCTCGCCGAGGCGCACACGCCCTACATCGACCGCCTGGCCTCTGAAGGGCTCGTCTGCGACGACATGCGCACCGTCTACCCCGCGCGCACCGTCACCGCCTTCACCTCCATGCTCACCGGCGCCCCTCCGCGCGTGCACGGCATGCGCAGCAACTTCGTGCCCTTCCTCGGCATGAAGTGCGACTCCATCTTCGACGCGCTCAGGGAGCACGGCCTGCACGGCCGCATGGTCGGCATCGCCCACCTGGTCGACTCCTTCGGCGAGCAGACCGTCGAGACCGTCACCGCGGTCACGCCGAACGAGGAGATCGACGACGCGCTCGTCGCCCGCGCCAAGGCCGTCCTCCAGAGTGAGGACCCCGACCTGCTCGTGCTGCAAACGCTCTCGGTCGACCAGACGGGCCATGCCCGTGGGAGCTACTACCCCGAGTACCTGGAACGGATCGAGGCCACCGACCGGTTGATCGAGGAGTTCCTCGGCTGGTGCCGCGAGGAGGGCTACCTCGAAGGCGCCACCGTCATCGTCATCTCCGACCACGGGCAGGGGAAGGGCATCGGAGGCCACGGCCACCTGACCGAGCCGGAGAAGCGCGTCCCCTTCATCGCCTGGGGCGAGGGAGTGCCGGTCGGCGCCCGCATGGAGGGCACGCGCACCCTGCTTGATGTTGCCCCCACGCTTGCGTACTACCTCGGCGCCCCGCCCCCGGCACAGTCGGTCGGGCAGGTGCTGTTCACCCCCGAAGGCGTACCGGAGCGAGGAGCCGGGCCGCTCGCGGTCATCATCCCCGCCTACAACGAAGCCGAGGCGCTCCCCGACGTCCTCGCCCGCATCCCCCGGCACGAGCTCGGCGACGTCAGTGTGATCGTCGTGGACGACGGCTCGACCGACGCCACCGCCGAGATTGCCGAGCGCGCGGGCGCCGACCTCGTCGTCCGGCACGGCGTCAACCGCGGCCTCGGGGCGGCCTTGCGGACCGGCCTCGAAACCGCCCGCGGGCTCGATGCCCGCGCCGCCGTCTACCTCGACGCCGACCTCGAGTACGACCCTGCCGAGATCCCGGCGCTGCTGGCCCCGATCGAGGCCGGAGAAGCCGACTACGTCCTTGGATCCCGCTTCCTGGGAACCCGGGAGGGACACAAACTCTTCCGCTCCCTGGGGAACCGCGTCTTCACAGTCGCGCTGAGCATCGTGGCTGGCCGGCGCATCTCCGACGGCCAGACGGGTTTCCGGGCCTTCTCGGCAAAGGCGCTCAACGTCGCCGAGATCGTCCACGACTACAACTACGCCCAGGTCCTCACGCTCAACCTGCTGCACAAGGGGATGCGCCTCGCCGAGGTGCCCATCACCTACCGCAGCCGCACGCGGGGACGCTCCTTCATCAACGCCAACTACCTCTGGCGCGTGCCGCTCGGCATGGCGCGAGAGGTGCTGGGAAATCAGCCATAGCGCGCCCGCCAGGCGCAGGGAGAGGAATCGAGTCGATGCAAACACTCTTGGCAAGCAGAGGTTGGGTCATCGCCGCCCTTGCGGCTGTCGCCCTCGTCGGTGTTGTAGCCGCCTGCGGTGGCGACGATGGTGAGGACCGTCCGGGGTCGGTCGAAGTCATCAATGAGGGGACGGGCTCCGCTTCCGCGTCGGGCTCCGTTTCGGGCTCCGTATCCGGCACCGGAACGGGAAGCCACACGCATACCGGTACCGGCTCCGTATCCGGCACGGGAACGGGAAGCCACACGCACACCGGTACAGGCACGGGAACCGGTTCCGGGACGCACACGCATACCGGAACTGGGACTGCCACGGGAACGGGCACCGGCTCGGGAACACACACGCACACCGGTACGGGCACGGGAACAGGCACAGGCACGGGCACGGGAACGGGAACGGGAACGGGAACTGGAACGGCCACGGGCACAGGCGGCGGGGACGCCTCCGCCGCGATGGGCGCCTACCAGCCCGTCTCTAACGTGGCCTCGCATGCCGCGCTCGTGCTCGACGTGTGCGAGATCAACAGCCTCC
>VXRS01000156.1 GCA_009838385.1 Dehalococcoidia bacterium
GGGTAGCGGTGGTTGAGGGGGTTGTCGGCGGCGCGGTGCAGGCGATCGAGGATGTGAGGAGGCGTCGGCAGGTCCGGGTCGCCGATGCCGAAGGTGATGACATCGATGCCCTGGGCCTTCTTGGCGGCGATGACCTTGGAGATCTGGGCGAAGAGGTAGGGGGGAAGCTCTTCGACCCGCTTGGCCAGCTTCATAGCTACTCCTGGGGGTTGGTCCCGGGGTCAGATCAAACGCGCCCGCTCACGCCGGCGCGCAGTCGCGTGATCGTAACGCGCACTGCTCGCAGCCGCAGCCGCGTGGCCGGCGGGAGGCGCTACAGGTCGGCGAGGCGCTGAATGAGGGGCTCCCAGCGCCGCACCTCGGCAACGGGGTCGTCGCTGTAGGGGGTGATCGTGACGGTGGTCACGCCTTCGGCGGCGAACTCGGCCATGCGGTCGAGGAAGCGCTCGCGCTCCTCTCCGGAGTCGAAGGAGGGGCCGGTCCAGGCGACGGTCTTCTCGATGGCGTCGTAGTCGGCGCCCTCGGCCTCGCAGTGGGCGCGGAGGACGTTGAACTTGTGCCGAACCTCCTCGGCCTCGCTGCTGGTCAGGTTGCAGGCGTCGGCGTAGCGGGCGACGAGGCGCAGGGTCTTGCGCTCGCCGCGACCACCGATCAACAGCTCCGGGTGGGGCTGGCTGACGACCTGGGGCACGTTCAGGGTCTCGGCGAGCTGGTAGTGCTTGCCCTCGAACGGTCCGTCGTCGTCGCTCCACATCTGGAGGCAGATCTGGATGGCCTCCTCCAGGCGCTCGAAGCGCTCTCGGAGGGGCGGGAAGGGGACGCCGAGGCCAAGGTGCTCCTGCTCGTTCCAGGCGGCGCCGATGCCGAGCCAGGCGCGCCCGCCGGAGAGCACGTCGAGCGTGCTGACCTGCTTGGCGAGCATGCCGGGGTGGCGGTAGGTGACGCCCGTGACGAGCAGGCCGAGCCGGATGGTCGACGTGCGACCGGCGACGAAGCCGAGGGCGGTATAGCCCTCGAGCATGTCCAGCTCAGGCGCGCCGATCCACCCGATCTGGAAGAGGTGGTCCATGAAGGAGAGGCGCGTGAGGCCGACATCCTCGGAGACGGCGCCGAGGTCGGCGAGGCGCGGCCCCATTTCGGCGGGGCCGCCCTGCCAGGTGAAGTTGGCGACGTGGATGCCGGCCCGCACCGGCCCTAGGAGATTCCGCGGCGCTTGAGCTCGGCGGGCATGCGCTCGGCGTCGGCGCTGAGCATCGGGCCCTTCTGGTCGTCGGAGAGGGTACCGGCGGCATCGGCGCCGAACTTCGCGCCGTCGAACAGGATCCACTTCTCGGGAACGACCTCGAGCACGACGCGCAGGGGCGAGTCGAGGGTCTTCACGAAGGCGGCAGCGGCCTCGGGGTTCGTCGGGTTCAGCTTGGCGGCGAACTCGGGGTAGAACCAGTCCTTGGTCTCGCGATCCTCGTGGATGATGCAGCGGCCCTTGGCGGTGGCGGCGCCGAAGGGACCGGCGTAGCCCGGAGGGCCGGCGGCGCCGCTGACGACGACGGAGACGCGCGGGTCGCGGCGGACAGCGGAGATGCGGTGGCGGTGGGCGCCAGCGGTGATCCAGAAGCGTCCGTCCTTCCAGAGGAACGACATGATGACGCCTACGGGCCAGCCATCTTTGGTTCCCCAGTTGAAGGTGCACTCACCGACACCGTTGAGCAGGTCTTCGAGCTGCTGGTCATCCAGCGGGTAGATGGAGACAGTTTCGTGGTCTTCGACTCCGGGCATTTCGTTCTCCATTCGGGTCAGGGCTCCGCCGGGCGCACAAGACGAGCAGTGGCCGGACGAGCGCCTAACACTCGCAGTTTGCCGTGACTGGCGCAAGCACGAGGGTTCGGGCGCCTGGCGGACCACAGGCACGCCCCGTGCTATGCTCCCGCAGAGGTCAGCGCGTCAGTTCGTCCCCATGAGACATCCCTGCTCACACGTCGATTGCCGCCGGAACCCAGCTATCGCCCCGGAGGCAATCACATGACATCGTTCGTCGATCGGACGCTTACCTGCTCGGACTGCGGCGTGCAGTTCACGTTTACGGCGGGCGAGCAGGAGTTTTACCAGTCCCGCGGATTCACCAACGAGCCGCGCCGGTGTCCGGAGTGCCGGGCCGCGCGCAAGGCCGCCCGCGGCGAGGGCGGAGGCGGCGGTGGTGGCGGTGGCTACCGCAACTATGACAGCAACCGTGAGATGTTCAGCGCCGTCTGCGCCGAGTGCGGGCGCGAAGCGCGCGTTCCCTTCCAGCCCCGGGGCGACCGTCCGGTGTATTGCAGCGACTGCTTCCGCTCGCGTAGGCCGCAGCGCAGTGGCGACGGTGGTGGTCGTCGCGAGCGCAACTGGTAAGCGCTCAAGCTTCCCGCCTCCTCTTCCCTGAACCGACGCTAGCCAGCGAAGGGCATTCCGTGCCCTGAAGGCGCACCCAGCGCCTATACTCCGCGCAGCCCACGGGAGGACTGCGTGGAACCAGACACGATCGAGCGGCTCCCCGAAATCCTGCGGTCGTACCTCTCCGAGCACCTGCCTGACGCGCGCAACGTCTCGATTCACAACGTGTCGCGCTCGCCGGGGGGCAACTCGCGCTCCATGTGGTTCTTCGACGCCGACTGGGAGGGCGAGGCGCCGATCGCGAAGCGGCTGATGTTCCGCGCGAACGAGAGCACGTGCTTCCGGGACGAGGAAGCGAGCCTGGAGAAGGAGTACCGCGTCTTCCGCGCCCTCCAGGACACGCCGGTTCCGGTGCCCGCCAACTACTGGTACGAGCGCGACCCCTCGTGGGCGGGCGAGGACTTCGTCATCCGCGAGCGCGTGGAGGGCGACACGAACTTCCGCGACCTGCCGCCGGCAAGCCAGCAAGCGATCCTCGACCACTTCGTCGAGATCCTGGCGGCGCAGCACAACCTGGACTGGGAAGCGATGGGGCTGTCGTTCCTGGGAGCGCCCCAGGACGGCCCCGAGTGCGCGCGGATGGTGGTGGAGCGCTGGGAACGCGCGACGAAGCGCGAACTGCTCGAACCGCAACCGGTGATGACGGCGACGATGGCCTGGCTGAAGCGGAACCTGCCGACGGAGGTGGACCGCATCGTGCTGGGGCAGGGGCAAGTGGGGCCGGGGCAGGTCCTGTTCCGCGACGACCGCGTGGTGGCGTCGCTCGACTGGGAGTCCGCGTTCATCGGCGACCCGATGTCGGACCTGGCGTATCTCGACTTCATGGTGCGACCGCTCGTGGGGGACGAGGTGGTGGAGGGGCTGATCACGCGGTACGGGGAGCTGAGCGGCATCCCCATTCGGCGGGACAACATGCGCTTCTACACGGTGTTCCAGTCGTACTGGGCGGTATCGGCCTGCCTGGCGGCGGTGAACCGCTTCGCCACGGGCGAGATGCGCAAGACGCAGACGCTCGTGCTGGGGATGGCGGCGCCGCGTTCCT
>VXRS01000152.1 GCA_009838385.1 Dehalococcoidia bacterium
CCTACCGCGTGGTCCTGCACAACGACGACCACAACACGATGGACCACGTGGTCGAGTCGCTCGTGCAGTGCGTGCCCTCGCTCACGGTGGAGGCGGCAGCGGCGATCATGTTCGAGGCGCACAACGAGGGCCAGGCGACGGTGATCGAGTGCCCCAGGGAGACGGCGGAGCACTACCGCGAAGCGCTGGAGTCGCGCGGCCTCACGGCCACCACCGAGCCGGCGTAGGTGGCATGCTTCGCTCACATGCACTGGTTGGAAGGGCGCGCTCCGCATCCTCTGAGGAGCATCGCCAGGGTGATCATCCTTGCGGTGGCGCTCTTGTTGATCTTCTTTGGTCTGCTGCGGGTGCTGGGCGAGGCGGGCGGGCTAATGTTCGGCGGCGTGATAGCGGTGGGAATCGCGCTCTGGGAACTGACCTGGGAGCGACCACAGCGGGAACGGCGGCGTCGGGCGGCGCTTGAGACCAGCCAGCGGTCGCCGGGGACGCAGTCGCTGCATTCAGACACGGGCATGCACCACTGGACGGACAGACTGCCCGCACCCCTGGCAACGGTCGCCAACAGTATTCCCCTGACCCTCTCCACGATCTGCGTCCTCGTGGTCGCCTACCTGGGAGCCAGCACGCTTCTTGATGGCGGACCGACTGACGCGAGGCTGCACGCGCCACTAGCAGCCGGCTCCTCCGGCGAGGTCAAGCCGCTCCAGGCAGGGAAGGACCGGCTGAAGGTAACCATCCTGCGGATCGCCGAAGGAGCCGACGTGGATGTTGTATCCGGGGAACCAGCCCCCGAAATGAAGTACTGGGCCATCGAGATGGAGGTCGAGAACACGGGAGAGAGGGAGTTTGAGGCGCCTACATGGAAGTTGATTGATTTCGAGGGACAGGAGCATGAACCCGTCGCGATTTTCGGGGGCGAGACTGCGCCGTTCCCACTCGATCCCAGCCGCAGCACCACGCGGTGGGTCGTATTCGAGATCCCCGACGAAGCAGCGCCGCAGCAGCTCCGGGTCATCCCTGCCGTGCGCCACGAAGCCCTCATACCCCGCGAGATTTCCTTCGACGCTGAGTAACCGAGGCTTGAGAGGGCGCGGCCTCACGGCCACCATCGAGCCGGCGTAAGTAGTTACACTCGATAGGTGCGCTGGATCTGGGAATTAGCTCCGTCGGCCCTTCGGGCGGGAGTCGTGGCTGCATTCCTGGTCTGCGGGACCGCCGTGGTCGGCTTCGTGGCAATCCGGGTGTTGGGCGGAGGGTGGCTCCTCGGCATCGCCATCCTGGCTGCGGTGGCGTACTGGGAGTCTCAGTGGGAACAGCCACGCCGCCAGCGCCAGCGCCAGGCCATGATCGAGGCGCGGCAAGCGGCGCCGGGAACGCAGCCGCTCCGATCGGAGAAGGGCAAACGCCACTGGACTGAGTCGCTGCCGAGACCGCTGGCGCTGGTCGTGACCGGGACTCCAATCACGCTCCTGGTCATCGCCACCTTCATCATCACGATCTTCGTCATGGACGCGTTTGCGGGCTTCGACCTGACAGTGGGGTAGGCGCCGCGGCACACAGGCATGTCTGGCGCTCAGGCGCGCCTCGCGCCGCTGTATGCTCGAACCGTGCGCTTGCTGCGACATCCGCGAACACCCCTGGAGATGCTCATCCAGGGCACGGCAGTGCTCATGGGCACCGGTGTCCTGATCGCCGCGATATTCGCGATCTACGTGCTCGCAAGTGCGTTCGCCGTGGCGGGCTTCGTGCTTGCGCTGATCTTCGTGTGGGAACTCGCGGTGGAGCGCCCCAAACGGAAAGCGCGGCGTGCCGCGGCTCTCGCCACCACAAGCCGTCCGATCGAGGATATCCCGCTGCATACACGGGTCGCGCCCGCGCACTGGAGCGACATGCTGCCAGGGCCGCTCGGGGCCGTGGTTCGCACGGCCCCGGCTACGCTGGCGGCGTTCCTGATCGTCGGCGTGGCGCTCGGCATCAACTCACTGCTCCTCGATCCCTTCGCCAGCGATCCCGACACGAGCGTGTACTTGCCTCTCGGCGAGGGCATCAGTGGCGACATCAAGGAGGAGGGCGACCGCACGCGGTCGGTTCGCGTCACCATCCTCCGGGTCGTGGACGGGACCGAAGCACGAGCCCTCGTCCCCAGCCCGGCGCCGCGAAAGTGGTACTGGGCGGCGCAGGTCATGGTCGAGAACACCGGCGCGGACCGCATGGGCACCCCGGCGTGGAAGCTGCAGGATGCGTGGGGGAACGAGTACGAGCCCAGAGCCGCCAGTCCGGGGTTATTCCTGGGAGATGGCTTCATCCTGCCTGGTTCGGAGGCGCGAACGGGCTGGATCGTCTTCGAGATCGACATCGACGCCGAGCCGGAGTGGTTGCGCGCCCGGACTTCGGGCTACCCCGCTCTCTACTTCGCATCCCAGGCGCTCTACGAGGAGAAGACTTCGCCGTAGGATTGAGCGGGAGCGGTGGGACCAGGGGCTCAGGTTCTCCGGAACGAACAGGCCACCGCAAAGCTCCCAAACCCGCGGCGTGTCCCCCTCCCGGTATCCTCGACTCATGCGCTGGCTGCGATACCTCCAAACACTTCCGGAAGTGCTCATGGTGGTCGCGGTGGGAGCGCTTCTCCTCTTCACCCTCATGTACGCGCTCTCCTCCGTGGCAGGGCTGTACGGAGCAGCCGCGGGCGTGCTTGCCCTCTCGCTCATGTGGGACCTTGCCGTCGAGCGTCCCCGGCGGCAGGACCAGCTTGCCGAGGCCTTCGCCGCCTCAAGGCGTGGAACCGACGACAGCGCCCTCCAGGCTCGAACCGCGCCTGCCAACTGGAGGGAGACGCCACCCGGACCGTGGAGCGCGCTCGTCCGCACCGCCCCGGCCACACTCGCCGCGATCCCGATGATCGCTGTCGCCTTCGGCATCGCCGACGTCCGTGGGCACTTCAGCAGCGACGATGGAAGTGCCGGCGTGTATGTGCCCATGGAGATTGGCGCGTCGGGTTCCATCGAGGTCGAGGGCGACGACAGGAGATCACTCCGCATCACCCTCCTTGGCACGTACATCGGAACGGAGCCACCGGATCCTTCGATCGAGCGGAATTCTTCCATGAGATACCTGGCCGCTGAGGTCAGGGTCAAGAACACCGGCATCGAGGCCGTTTCCCTCCCCATGTGGACGCTGCGGGCGAAGGGTAAGTACAGAGGCCAGGAGTACAAGGCCATCCCCGCGGGCACTCTCGGCCTCCCTCTGGCCCCCTTTGCCCTGTCCCCGGCAGAGGTGCGAACGGGATGGGTCATCTTCGAGGTTCTTCCCCTTGAGGGAGCAGAGTGGTACCGCGCACGCTTGCCCGGCTACCCGGACCTCTACTTCGCCATTCGCTCTATCTACGAAGAGAAGACTTCGCCCTGAGAACGACCGGCCGACCCTAGGGGCGGTCCTCCTCGGGCTCGGGGGGGCCGTGGGCGGAAGG
>VXRS01000318.1 GCA_009838385.1 Dehalococcoidia bacterium
GTCACGTCGGGGAGGAACTGCATCTCGACCAGCTTGTAGCCGTCGCCGGAGCACTCTTCGCAGCGCCCACCCTTCACGTTGAAGCTGAAGCGGCCGGGCTTGTAGCCGCGGGCGCGGGCCTCGGGGACGGAGGCGAACAGCTCGCGGATGACCGTGAAGACGCCGGTGTAGGTGGCGGGGTTGGAGCGGGGCGTGCGGCCAATGGGGGACTGGTCGATATCGACGACCTTATCGAGGTGCTCGAAGCCCTCGATGGCGTCGTGCCGGCCGGGATGCTGGCGTCCGTTCTGGAGGACGTTGACGGCGCGCTTCACGAGGATCTCGGTGATCAGCGAGGACTTGCCGGAGCCGGAAACGCCGGTTACGACGACGAACTTCCCGAGGGGGACGGCCACGTCGAGGTTCTTGAGGTTGTTCTCGCGGGCGCCCCGGATGACGAGCTCCTCCCCGTTGCCGGGGCGGCGGGTCTCCGGGGTGGGAATGGTGCGACGGCCGGAGAGGTAGGCGCCGGTGATGCTCTCGTCGCAGTCGAGGATTGCGGCTATCGGACCTTCGGCGACCACGTGCCCTCCATCACGGCCGGCCTCGGGACCGAGGTCGATGATATGGTCGGCAGCGCGCATCGTAGCCTCGTCGTGCTCGACGACCATCACGGTGTTGCCGAGGTCGCGGAGGCGTTCGAGGGTGCGGATGAGGCGGTCGCCGTCGACGGGGTGGAGGCCGATGGAGGGCTCGTCGCAGATGTAGAGGACGCCCATGAGCGCGGACCCGATCTGGGTGGCGAGGCGGATGCGCTGGGACTCGCCGCCAGAGAGGGTGCCGGAGGCGCGGTCGAGGGTCAGGTACTCAAGCCCGACGTCGATGAGGAACTGCAGCCGTGAGCGGATTTCCTTGAGGATCTGGCTGGCGATGGTCTGCTCACGTTCGTTCAGGGGCGTGTCTGGGGCGGCGAGGACGTCGAACCAGCGGAGCGTCTCGGTGATGCTGCTGGTCGTGATCTCGACGACGGTGCGGCCGTCGATGCGGACGCCGAGGGCCTCGGGGCGGAGGCGCTGGCCGTCGCAGCCGGGGCAGGGAACGGCGCCCATGTAGCGCTCGATGTCGCTGCGGACATAGTCGGAGTCGGTCTCCTTATGGCGGCGCTGGAGGTTGTTGATCACGCCCTCGAAGCGAGCGTCGTAGTAGCGGGTGCGGCCGTAGTCGTTGGTGAAGCGCAGGCGCAGCTTCTCGTCGCCGCTGCCGTAGAGGAGGACGTTGAGCTGCTCCTCGGTGAGCTCGCGGATCGGGGTATCGATGCCGAAGCCGTACTCCTCGGCGACGGCTTCGAGGAGGCGCTGGTACCAGGTCTGGCCGCCGCGGGACTTGGCGAGGGGCTCGACGGCGCCCTCGGCGACCGACTTCGTGCGGTCGGGGATGACGAGGGCGGGGTCGACCTGCATCTCGACGCCGAGGCCGGTGCAGCGCGAGCAGGCGCCGTGGGGACTGTTGAAGCTGAAGGTGCGCGGCTCGATCTCGCCGAAGGAGAAGCCGTCGTAGGGACAGGCGAAGTGCTCGCTGAAGATACGCTCCGGCACTTCCTCTTCATCGCCGCGGGTGACGGTGGCGACGTGCATCACACCCTGGCCGGCGGTGAGCGCCGTCTCGACGGACTCGGCGAGGCGCAGGCTCGCGCCCTCGCCCTCGCCAGGCCTGGGGACGACGACGCGGTCGACGACGACGTCGATGTCGTGGCGCTTGTTCTTGTCGAGGTCGATGGTCTCGTCGAGGTCGCGCACATCGCCATTGATGCGAACACGGACGAAGCCCTGGCGGCGGGCCTCCTCGAGCAGGCGCACATGCTCGCCCTTCTTCGCGCGCGTAAGGGGGGCGAGGAGGAGGAGGCGCGAGCCGGGCGGGTAGGCGAGGGTGGCGTCGACTACCTGCTGGACGGTCTGGCGCTCGATGGGGCGGCCGCAGGTGGGGCAGTGGGGCCGGCCGACGCGCGCCCAGAGGAGGCGCATGTAGTCGTAGATCTCGGTGACCGTGCCGACGGTCGAACGAGGGTTGTTCGAGGACGACTTCTGGTCGATGGAGATCGCAGGAGAGAGCCCGTCGATATGGTCGACGTCGGGCTTCTCCATGAGGCCGAGGAACTGGCGGGCGTAGGCGGAGAGGGACTCGACGTAGCGGCGCTGGCCCTCGGCGTAGATGGTGTCGAAGGCGAGGGAAGACTTGCCCGAGCCGGAGAGGCCCGTGATCACGACGAGCTTGTCGCGCGGGATCTCGACGTCGATATTCTTGAGGTTGTGCTCACGGGCGCCGCGCACGGCGATGTGGTCGAGGGGCATGTACCTTCGATTCTAGCAGCGGCCCCCTAACCGATCGCCGCCGTGGCTTACTGGAGCTGGGTCAGGTCGACCTCGTACGCCTGCAGCACGGTGATCTGGCCGCCCTGGAACTGGAAGACGGCGTAGGAGCCTGTCGTCGGGTCGCCGTTCGGGGTGAAGTTGATGGGGCCGCTGACGCCTACGTAGTCGATGTCCTCGCCGGCGTCGATGAGGGCGAGGCACTCCTCGTAGGAGTAGCACTCCGTCCCGCCGTGCGTGAGGCCACCGATGGCCGCCATGATGGCATCGCCATCCGTGCCGCCGGCGACCTCGACGGCGAGGGCCAGGAGGACGACGCAGTCGTAGGACTGGGCGGCGAAGTTGACGTTGCCGTCGGTGACGTCGGAGATGCGCTTGTTGAACTCGTCGCTTCCAGCGACGCCGATGAACTTCATGCCGTCGAGGACGGTGGGGTCGTTTGGGTCGACGAGCTGCCAGAGGTAGGGATGGAAGAGGGCATCGCCCCCGTACTGGATCTCGGGGCCGAACCCCGCCTCGATGAGACCGTGGACGATGCTGGTGCCATCGAAGAAGAAGCCGATGTTGATGATGGCGTCGGGCCCGTAGGCGGCGACGGCGGCAACCTGGGAGTCGAAGGTGGTGGAGCCGGGATCGTAGAGAACGACCTCCGCCTCGGCTCCTAGCTCGGTCAGGAGCTGGGCGACGAGTCCGCTGATGGGCGTGCCGTAGTCGTCGGCGCGCCCGACGATGGCGACACGTGTGCCGCCGTCCTCGGCAACGACGCGGGCCATGATGGGCGCGACGGCGTGGGCGGGCGGCACCGTGCGGAAGAAGTAGGCGGCGTTCTCCTGCGTGCTGAAGGCGGGCGACTGCGCCGAGGGCGTGCACTGCGGCACACGCTCATCGAAGAGGGCCTGAATCACGGCCTGCGTGACGGCGGAGGTGGCGGGGCCGACGATCACGTCCGCGCCCTCGCCCAAGAGGCGGGCGGCGGCCTCGCGTCCGGTGGCGGGGTTGGTGGCGGTGTCGGCGATCGTGGTGGTGACGTTCCCGCCGGCAGCGTTGATGTCCTCCGCGGCGAGCTTCATGGCCTCGATGGCGGGGGCGGCGAGGGGTCCGA
>VXRS01000110.1 GCA_009838385.1 Dehalococcoidia bacterium
GCTTCCGGTAGTAGCCGTGCTCCGGGTGGTAGAGCGCCAGTTCCATGAAGCGCTCAAACGGCATCGCCCCGCCGTCCATCTCCTCGATGATCGCCTTCACGAGCGCGGGGTTGCCTATCGCCCCCAGTCCCGGGTCGAGGTCGAGCGCCATGCGGGGATTGTCCCCTGCCGGCGCGGCACTGTCCCGTTCGCGGTGGGAGCGCTACCCTCGCCCGCGATGACTGATCCCGCGAAACCGCGCCGCGTACGCCTCGTTGACCTTGAGAATCCTTTCATCGAATCGCTCGAGGGCATGACCGAGCTGCTGCTCGTCCGCCACGGCGAGCAGCACATCTGGGCGAACATGCCCATGGGCGAGGTCGTTGATGCGCCCCTGTCCGAGCTTGGACGCGAGCAGGCCCGTGTCGTCGGTGAACGCCTCGCCACTGTCGCCATCGACGCGGTCCACTGCAGCCCCCTCAGCCGCGCCCGCGTGACTGCCGGGGAGATTGCACGCCACCACGGGCTCGAGCCGGTCGTCCACGAGGGTCTGCGCGAGATCGAGCAGTTCCAGAAGGCTCCGCAGCACCTTGGCGTTATCGACCACTACGGCACGGAACGCTTCGTCGAGCTAATGCGTGAGCAAAACCGAACGGGGCTCGACTCCATCTGGCCCGACGCCGAGGACGTGCCCGCCTTCCGCCGCCGCGTCACCGGCGCCATCGCCGAAATCGCCGAGGCCAACCGGGGACGGCGCGTGGTCGTGGCCTGCCATGCCGGCGTGATCAACCACTTCCTCTCCGAGACCTTGTCGTCGGCCGTTGACCAGGTATTCCCCCTGCACCACACCTCGATCACGACTGCGCGCGTCGACGGCGACCGCCGCGTGGTGCTCTCCGTCAACGACTTCGCGCACGTCCACGCCGTGCAGACTTCCCGCAACGACCTGAACGGCTGAGTCGCGCCCGCGGGCGTGCTAGGCTCGCCCCGCGATGGCCTCCTCGGAACCCCGTCAGAAGCTCTGGATCGAGACCGACGGCCAGCTCGTCATGTCCGACTACCGCGTCCGCCTGCTGGAGCTCGTCGGCGAGACCGGTTCCCTCGCCGAGGCCGCCTCAACGCTGGGCCTCAGCTACCGGCGCGCGTGGGGCAAGGTGAAGGAGATCGAGACCAACCTCGGCCGACCGCTGGTCCATTCCGAGGTGGGCGGCGCCGGCGGCGGACGCACCGCCCTCACCCCCGCGGCCGAGGAGCTTGTCGCCGCCTACCGCCGCTTCCAGGAGCGCGTCGAGCAGGACGTCGAAGGCGCCTACGCGGAAGAGCTTCGCGATCTCCTCGCCTCCCCCTGACACCCACCTCCCGTCGCGTTGGTCCTTGAAGGGGCTCGCGGTAGGCTGACCTATGCTCAAAGACGCCTTCGCAGGTGACCTCACAGCCGGTGACGAGGGCCGCACCGTGCGTCTCGCCGGCTGGGTCCACCGCCGCCGCGATCATGGTGGCCTCATCTTCATCGACCTCCGCGACTCCCATGGCATCGTCCAGGTCGTCATCGACCCGGAGAACGCCGAGGCCCACGAGGCCGGCCACCGCGCCCGCTCCGAGTGGGTGCTTAGTGTCGAGGGCACGGTCCGGCGCCGCTCCCCCGAGACCGTCAACGCCGACATGCCCACCGGTGAGATCGAGGTCTTCCCCACACGCGTCGAGGTGCTGAACGAGGCCCTCACGCCGCCCTTCGCCGTCAACGACGAGAGCGAGGTCGACGAGCTCGTCCGCCTCCGCCACCGCTACGTCGACCTGCGCCGCCCCGGCGTCGCCGAGGTCATCCGGCTGCGGCACGAGGTTGTGCTCTTCATGCGCGAGTTCCTCTCCGAGCGCGGCTTCTACGAGATCGAGACTCCGACGCTCATCAAGTCCACACCCGAGGGCGCACGCGACTTCCTCGTGCCTTCGCGTCTCCAGCACGGCCACTTCTTTGCGTTGCCGCAGTCGCCCCAGATTATGAAAGAGCTGCTGATGGTCGGCGGCTTCGAGCGCTACTTCCAGATGGCCCGCTGCTACCGCGACGAAGACACGCGCGCCAACCGCATCGTCGAGCTCACCCAGCTCGACCTCGAGATGGCCTTCGTCGAAGAGGAGGACGTGATCTCCCTCGTGGAGGAGCTGTTCACCGAGGTCGCCCGCCGCTTCGGCGGCGGCAGGCGCCTCGCCCAGACCCCCTTCCCCCGCATCGACTACGCCGACGCCATGGCCCGCTACGGCATCGACCGCCCGGACCTTCGCTTCGGCCTCGAATTCGTCGACGTCAGCGACGCCGTGCGCGAGTCGGAATTTCAAGTCTTCGCCGGGGCGCTCGCCAGTGGCGGCGAGGTGCGCGCCATGCGCGTCCCAGGCCAGGCCGAGATGGCGCGCCGCGGCATCGACTCCCTGGTCGAGGTCGCCCGCGGCGGAGGCGCGAAGGGGCTGGCCAACATCGGCTACCTTGCCGGCGGGGAGCTGCGCTCGCCCATCGCCCGTTTCCTCTCGGAGGAGGAGATCGCGCAACTCCGCACCCTCACCGGGGCCGAAGACGGCGACATGCTCTTCCTCGTCGCCGACCAGCCCGCCGTCGTCGCCGCCTCCATGGCGCTCGTGCGGGAGGAGCTCGCCCAGCGCCTCGAGCTGATCGACCCGGATGTGCTCTCCTTCGCCTGGGTCACCGGCTTCCCCCTCCTCGAGTGGAGCGCCGAGGAAGAGCGCTGGGATGCTCTCCACAACCCCTTCAGCGGCTACGAGGAGGAGGATGCGCCCCTGCTAGCCACCGATCCCGGCGCCGTCCGCGCCAAGCAGTACGACCTCACGCTGAACGGCACCGAGATCGCCGGAGGCTCCGTCCGCATCCACCGCCGCGACGAGCAGGAACAGGTCCTGCGCCTCATGAACTACACCGACGAGGACATGCAGGAGCGTTTCGGCGTCCTCCTTGACGCCCTCGAGTATGGCGCGCCCCCTATGGGCGGCATCGCCGCCGGCATCGACCGTGTCCTCATGGAGCTTGTCGGGACCCCCAACATCCGCGACGTCATCGCCTTCCCCAAGGCCTCGTCGGGAAGCGACCCCCTCATGGGCTCGCCCCAGCCCGTCGGCCAGGACCAGCTCGACGAACTCGGACTGAGCGTCGTTGACGAAGGTAAAGACGCATGAGCGGCGTCACTGTGGAGCGGGCGATTCGGTACGCTATCCTCATTGCAGCGCGGACGGCAGGCCGCTCCACGATTGAACCAGCCTCATAACGACTAGCCGGGAGAAACCGTATGTCGAATCGCACCCTCGGACTGATGATGGGGGCCGTCGCCCTCTTGATCGTGGCGGTCGCCGTCGTGTTCGTGCTTGTGCTTTCCGGCGGCGATGGCGATGACGGCGGCGACACCCCCGCCCGGCCCGCCACCGCGGTGGCTTATACCCATCACCCAGCCCACGAGCCCCAA
>VXRS01000265.1 GCA_009838385.1 Dehalococcoidia bacterium
AGGGCGTACTCGTCGGGGTGATAGAAGTCGACGAAGTGGAGGCCGTCGAGGCTGACGGCTTCGCGGAAGCCATCGGTGCGGTTGGGCATCATCGTGACGGCGAAGACGAGCGAGCCGGCGAGGAGAACGGCGGCGGGGGCGACGAGGAACAGCCGGCGCCGGGGAGCGGCGAAGCGGAGGCCGGCGACGAATACGACCGGGGAGGCGATGGAGAGGATGATCCAGGCCTGGTAGGAGAGCTTGAAGACCGTGTTATGTCGCGGGACGAAGAAGAGGGCATCGCGGATGAACAGGAGTTCCGTCCCGTAGAGGAGGAGGATTCCAAGAGTGGCAAGGCCGGCAACGGGCGCGCCGGGGTGGCGGCGTTCGGCAAGCCGGATAGTGGCGAAGGCAAGCAGCCAGAGGACGGCGGCGTAGAAGACCAGGGTGAGCCATCCCCCGGCACCACGGCTTGAAAAGGACTCTCCGAACCCAACGTCCTCCGCAAAGACTCCAGCGCTGCGCCCGGCCGCAGCGAGAATGACCCAGAGGAGGAACGGCAGCGCGGTAAGAAAGAATGCCATGGCCAGCTGTCGGAGGCGGATGGAGAGGCCCGGGCGGGGAAGGGCCCATGCGATCACGGGAAGGCCGAGGACGACGATCGTGCCCCAGAAGAGGAGGACATGGCGGATGCGGGTGCCCGAGTCGCTGTACGCATAGAGGCCGCCGACGGAACCGCTGCTGAGGTCGACGATCCAGGGGGAGTAGGCAGCGACGGCGAGGAGAGCGGGGACAGCGAGGTACGAGAAGGCGCCCGTGATCGCGGAGATGGGCGCGATGGCGCGGAGATTCCTGGCCAGCACGGCGGCGAGGAGGACTGTCGAGAAGGTGATGGCGTCCCAGGTGTTGACGAATGCGAGACTGCCGAAGACGAGCGTCACGAGGAGGAGCCACAGGGGACGGCGTCGGTGCTCGCGCCAGGAGAGAGGCCCGCGCCCGCGCCAGAGAGCAGCGCTGAGGGCGAGTGCGAGGATGACTCCGGGAATGGCCATTACGTGGGGGTGGAGGTCGCCCAGGAGGAAGCTGAAGAAGGGCACCTCCGTGATGACGTCGGTGTAGCCCGGCTGGGGGCCCCAGTAGGACATTCGGGACATGCGCCACCAGGCCCAGTGGTCGGTCGGGAACCAGCGTTCGCTGGGGTCGAGGGGCTGCCCGATACAGGAGTCGCCGGCGCCGACGCCGCAGCGGACGAGGCCCTCCACGCCGAAAGCGGTGTAGATGCCCTCAGAGGAGGCCCCGTGCGCGGAGGCGAGCTCGAAGATGCTCGCGAGGGGGCCGGCGAAGAGCAGGAGAAGGACGCCTCCGGCCGCGGCCACGGGAATCCAGCGGCGGGCGCGGGCGCCGAGGAGCCAGCGCGCGAGCGCGGCGCAGAGGGAGGCAGCGGCAACGCCTGCGCTCGCGAAGACAGCGCCGAGGGAGAGGTTGAAGCCGGTCGCAGGCCAGACATCGGAGGCGCCCGTCAGCACGGCGGCCTGGAGATAGCCGCCGTAGTAATAGCTGGCGTTCTCGCCGGCGAACCAGGGGTCGTGCGGGGGGTAGTCGGGCGAAACGAGCATGGCGTTGAGGTAGAGGAAGTCCATCGGCTGCTCGGTGTGCGCGATGTCGGGCGAGTGCGCGCGGACGAAGGCGTAGCCGAAGAAGAGCACCGAGAAGAGCACCGCGGCGACGGTGAGGCCACGGACGGAGCGGCGGAGGGTGGCGAGGAAGCGGGGGTCGCGGACGGCGAGCACGACCATGGCGACGGCGAAGAGGGCGATGGCGAGGATGAAGCCGCCTCGCCCCGCGGGGAGGGCGCCCACGACCCGGATGAGGAAGTAGCCGGTGGAGATGAGGGTGAGTCCGAGGGTGAAGGAGAGGCCCGCACCGGCATCGGGGTAGCGAGCGAAGAGGCGGAAGGCGAGGGGCAACGCCAGCGCCGCGATGACGATGGCGACACCCCAGAAGGCCAGGGCCTCAGTCATGGGGGAGCCTCACGCAAGGAGGGCGTCGACGAAGGTCTCGGCATCGAAGGGGGCGAGGTCGCCCAGACCCTCGCCGGTGCCGATGAGCCGCACGGGAACGCCGAGGTCGCTGGCGATGGCGAAGACAATTCCGCCACGGGCGGTGCCATCGAGCTTGGCGAGGACGAGGCCGGTCACGCCGACGGCCTCGGTGAAGGCGCGGGCCTGAAGAAGGCCGTTCTGGCCGGTGGTGGCATCGAGGACGAGGAGGGTCTCGTGGGGAGCATCGGGATGGCGGCGCTGAATGACACGGGTGACTTTCTTCAGTTCCTCCATCAGGTTCGACTTGGTGTGCAACCGGCCGGCCGTATCGATGATGGCGACGGCGGCGCCATCGGCTTCGGCGGCGGAGAGGGTGTCGAAGACGACGGCGCCAGGATCGCCGCCGGGCTGATGGGCGACGACGCGCACGTCGAGGCGTTCGCCCCAGGTGCGGAGCTGGTCGATGGCGGCGGCGCGGAAGGTATCGGCGGCAGCGAGGATGGGGGTGTAGCCCCCGTCGTTGAGAGCGGACGCGAGCTTGGCGATGGAGGTGGTCTTGCCGGCGCCGTTGACGCCGACGACGAGGATGACCAGCAGGTCGGGGAAAGGAGCGTCCCAGCGAGGCGGGTCGCCGGCGGGGGCGTCGAGGATGGCGATGAGCTCCGCGCGGAGGATGTCACGGACCTGGGCGGAGGTGGTGGCGCGGGTCTCACGGACCTGCTCACGAACGTTCTCGAGGATGTGCTCAGTGGTCGCGATGCCGGTGTCGGCGGCGATCAGGATCTCCTCGAGCTCCTCCCAGAGGTCGTCGTCGAACTCGGGACGGTCGAAGAGGCGGCCGATCTGCCCGAGGAGCCCGGAGCGGCTGCGAGCGAGGGCGCGCCCCGACTGGGCCTCGATCTCCTCGACCTGCTCGGGGGTAAAGACAGAATCGTCCGAGGACGGGGAGCCGTCGGAATCCTGCCGTCTTCGCCAGAATCGCATCGCCCCTCCCCGATCGCCAGCGCGGCGCCGCCCCGGATTCTCCCCCAAGGCCCCAGACGGGTGCTAGCGGCTCCCGGCCTCCACGGCCGCTCGCGGCCCGGCGGGAGCCTCCTCAGGGGCCTCGCCATCCGAGGTCTCCACTTCCTGAGCCTCGCTCGGCGGGGCGCCTCCGGGGAGGTCTGAGAGGCGAAGGGAGAGCGTGCTGGAGACGCCGCCGGGGCCCATCGAGACGCCGTAGATGGCGTCAGTGGACTCAATGGTGCGGCGGTTGTGGGTCACGATGAGGAACTGGGTGCGATCGGCAAGACGGGCGAGCTCGGCGACGAAGCGGCCGACGTTCGCCTCGTCGAGGGCCGCATCGACCTCATCGAGGACGCAGAAGGGCGCGGGATTCACGGAAAGGAGGGAGA
>VXRS01000096.1 GCA_009838385.1 Dehalococcoidia bacterium
CGCCGACGTGCGCAACCGCTCGCACCGCATCCGCGCCACCATCGCGCGCGAGGGCGCCGGCGAGGGCGTCATCCTCGCGCACGGCGGCTATGCCGGCGGGTACGCCCTCTACGTGCGCGACAACCGTCTTGTCTACGAGCAGAACTGCGGCGACCACCACACCCGCATCGTCGGCGCCGAGGACCTCCCCACCCGCGCCTCCGTCGAGTTCTCCTTCACGAAGACGGGCGACAACCGCGGCGTCGGCGTCCTGACAGTCGATGGCCGCGAGGCCGCCCGTGGCGATCTGCCGCGGATGCTCGGCGGTCTCTTCACGATCGAGGGCCTCGATGTCGGTCAGGACACGGCCACGCCGGTCAGTGACCAGTACGAGGCGCCCTTTTCCTTCTCCGGGGCCATCGAGTCCGTCGTCATCGAAGTCGACGACGACCAGGCCCTCGATCCCGCCCAGCTCGCCCGCGCGGAGGAAGAGCAGCAGTAGCGGGTTTCCCGGGGCTCGGGCGGCGCCGCGGCGTCCGCCGAAGCTCCCTACGGGGAAGCAGGCTCGGCTGCTGTCTCGCGCTTCTCGTACCAGAAGTCGAACACGTCATCGACGGCCTCCAGAACCTCCTGCGAGCCACCTTCCTTGAAGGCAGCCTCAACGTGGCAGGCGCCCAGGCTGGTGCCTTCGCAGTCATCTGACTCATCGTCGGCCTGGGACTTCAGGTACAGCCGATTCAGCCCGTCCCAGAAATCCTCTCCCAGCTTGCGGTACAGGTCGCGGAACAGCCGCTCTCCCAGCGAATACGAGCAGAGGAACTGCCGGGACCGCTGTTGCGGTCCGATGCTCTCGAGATCGGAGATCCGTCGGGCGTATGGGCAGGGGAAGACCGCGTCACGCTCCGGGAGGTCCTTGAAGGTGCCGTCCACGACAGTCGCCAGCAGGTTCGCTATTCCTTCGTCAACCCACGCAGCGTTTCCGCGCCAGTAGTAGTGAGCCAGCTCGTGGACGATCGGATTGTAGGCTCGCGTCCTCGACATCGCCGTCGAGTCAACCTCTGGCAAGAGCGAGATGTGCGTGCCCCAGTTGGCACCGAGGAATGTAGGCAACACCGCATCCTCGAACAGGAAAGTCACCTGCCGGGACGGCAACGGTTCCCCCATCAGATCCTCAAGGGCAACCGCAGCGTCCTCAATGAGATCCATCGTCCGCCCCGCGCCGGCCTTGGTGCGGATCACCGTCACATGCGCCTCTCCCGACACGGGCAGCTCGAGGGTCCGCTCCTCCAGCAGCACCCTTGCCGGGTCCAGCAGGGTCTCGATCAGGTCCGGGTTCGTCTGGTACACCCCCGACAGCGTCGATACCACGGCCGTCTCGTCCTCGGTGATGCCATCCTCCACTGCAGGATTCCCCAGCACGCGCGAGAACCCCTCAGGGAACCGGCGTGATAGGTCGCTGAGGGCGGTGGCGGCAGCTACCCCGGAAGGGGAAAGGGTGTCGAGGAACAGCATCGTTCCCAGAACGTCAACGGCCTGGTCCCTCCAGGCCCTGAGGCTCCACACGGTCCATCGCTCATCTTCGGTGATGTCATCCTGGAACCAACGGAAGCCGGCGACGCGACCGGTAAGCTGCAGGTCGACGAGTGCGAGGTCCGTCAGGTTTCGTACCGTCCACCGCTCGGATTCAGTCACGCCGTCCTGGAACCAGGGGAAGCTGGCAACGAGGCCCGCGAGCTCTGGCTCGGAGGCCCCGAGATCCAGCAGGTTCCGCACGAGCCAGCGTTCGTGCTCGGTCACATCATCCTGAAACCAGGGCAGGTCGACGACGAGACTGGCCAGCTGGTCGTCGACCTCATGCAGGGCTTTCAGGTTCCATACGGTCCAGCGTTCGTGCTCGGTCACGTCGTCCTGGAACCAGGGCAGGTCGACCAGGAAGCCTGGGTACCGGGGCTCAACGCGGGCGATTGCCGTCAGGTTCGAGAGAATCCAGCGTTCGTGTTCGGTGATGTCATCCCGGAACCACGGGAATTCGGCAACGCGGCCGGCGAGTTCGGGCTCCCGGCCCGCCAGCTCCTCCAGCTCCTGCAGCGCATGGCGTTCGTCCTCGCTGATGCCATCGCGCATCCACTCCGCGCCGGCCGCTGCGCCTCCGGCGGACCTGCTGCGCTCCGTCAGACCCCCGAGGGTCCGCAGTGCGAGCCACTCGTCGTCGCCGATGCCGTCCGCGAGCCAGTCGTAGCTGGCAACGCGTCGCGCGATGTCGACGCCGCCACGCGCAAGGATGTCCAGTTGCTGGAGGGCCCGGAGACCTGCCCCGGTGGGCCCTGCTCGGACCCAGGGAAGGGACGCGAGTGACGCCGCCAGGGCAGGTTCAGCCTCGTGCAGCCTTGCCAGCGCCAGCAGCGCCACCCGGTAGTCGTGGTCCAGAG
Organism: Dehalococcoidia bacterium; assembly: GCA_009838385.1. The sequence continues at coordinate 2,409 of VXRS01000096.1, forward strand.
GACCGGCTGCCCACGGCAGCGTCTCCCGGAGTTCGGCGAACGCCCCGGCCTCGGGGATGGGCTGGTCGATGACCTCGAATCCCGCCCTGGCGATCGGCTCCCCTCCTATGGCCAGTTCGGCGCGGTAGATCCCGGGGTGCCAGGCCCCCCCGGTGGCCGAACCCCATCCAGAGCTGCGATAGCTGTTTGTCCAGCCCTCGTCGATGTAGCTCGTCGACCCGAAGCTCGTGGCGATGCTTCCGTCTGAGCGGTAGATGGTGGTGTCGATGGAGAAGTCGATACGTGCCGCCGGTGCAGCGTGAACGAGCTGCAGGTGCCAGGTGATGTAGCGAGTGACGGATCGGTCGAACGTTGTCCTGAAGACCCGCTCGTCGACCGGCGGAAGCGCAAGAGGCGCCTCGAAGAATTCGAGAGCGACGACCGTTGCGTCAAGGGAAGGGATGTACCCACGGAAGTCCGCCTCTTGGGCGGCTGCCAGTCCCCGCTCCAGTTGCACCTCCACCCGGACGGCGTTGCTCTGGTGGTAGTTCCGGGAACCGCTCAGCGCCGACATGTCGAGGACCGTGTTGTTGGTCCTCCAGCTTCCCCCCTCGGCCCTGGTGCTGACATAGAGGTTGGCGGGGTTGGCGATGGACCGCCACACCGTCACGTAGACGAACGCCGCCTCGCCTCCGCCCAGCGGCACCTCCACCCGCACTGCGTTGCTCTGGTGGAATCTGCGGTTGCGGCTCAGGCCCGACATGTCGAGCGCCGTGTTCTCGGTCTTCCAGTCTCCCCCCTCGGGGCGTGTGCTCACGTAGAGGTTGTGGGGGTTGGCGACCGACCGCCACACCGTCACCTCGACTACCACCGTTGTCGTCTCCGACTCCGGCCCCTGTGCCTGCGCAACGCTCGCGCTGCCCGTCAGAGCCAGCACGCAGAGCAGCACACCCGCGAGTCGGGTCCCCATACCGGCGTACTGTACCTGCCGCTTGTGGAGGGAACCCCTACTCCGCCCGGAC
>VXRS01000187.1 GCA_009838385.1 Dehalococcoidia bacterium
GGAGGCTGTTGATCTCGCACACGTCGAGCACGAGCGCGGCATGCGAGGCCACGTTGGAGACGGGCTGGTAGGCGCCCATCGCGGCGGAGGCGTCCCCGCCGCCTGTACCCGTGCCCGTGCCTGTTCCCGTGCCTGTACCGGTTCCCGTGCCTGTACCGGTGTGCGTGTGGCTTCCCGTTCCCGTGCCGGATACGGAGCCGGTACCGGTATGCGTGTGGCTTCCCGTTCCCGTGCCGGATACGGAGCCGGTACCGGTATGCGTGTGGCTTCCCGTTCCGGTGCCGGATACGGAGCCCGAAACGGAGCCCGACGCGGAAGCGGAGCCCGTCCCCTCATTGATGACTTCGACCGACCCCGGACGGTCCTCACCATCGTCGCCACCGCAGGCGGCTACAACACCGACGAGGGCGACAGCCGCAAGGGCGGCGATGACCCAACCTCTGCTTGCCAAGAGTGTTTGCATCGACTCGATTCCTCTCCCTGCGCCTGGCGGGCGCGCTATGGCTGATTTCCCAGCACCTCTCGCGCCATGCCGAGCGGCACGCGCCAGAGGTAGTTGGCGTTGATGAAGGAGCGTCCCCGCGTGCGGCTGCGGTAGGTGATGGGCACCTCGGCGAGGCGCATCCCCTTGTGCAGCAGGTTGAGCGTGAGGACCTGGGCGTAGTTGTAGTCGTGGACGATCTCGGCGACGTTGAGCGCCTTTGCCGAGAAGGCCCGGAAACCCGTCTGGCCGTCGGAGATGCGCCGGCCAGCCACGATGCTCAGCGCGACTGTGAAGACGCGGTTCCCCAGGGAGCGGAAGAGTTTGTGTCCCTCCCGGGTTCCCAGGAAGCGGGATCCAAGGACGTAGTCGGCTTCTCCGGCCTCGATCGGGGCCAGCAGCGCCGGGATCTCGGCAGGGTCGTACTCGAGGTCGGCGTCGAGGTAGACGGCGGCGCGGGCATCGAGCCCGCGGGCGGTTTCGAGGCCGGTCCGCAAGGCCGCCCCGAGGCCGCGGTTGACGCCGTGCCGGACGACGAGGTCGGCGCCCGCGCGCTCGGCAATCTCGGCGGTGGCGTCGGTCGAGCCGTCGTCCACGACGATCACACTGACGTCGCCGAGCTCGTGCCGGGGGATGCGGGCGAGGACGTCGGGGAGCGCCTCGGCTTCGTTGTAGGCGGGGATGATGACCGCGAGCGGCCCGGCTCCTCGCTCCGGTACGCCTTCGGGGGTGAACAGCACCTGCCCGACCGACTGTGCCGGGGGCGGGGCGCCGAGGTAGTACGCAAGCGTGGGGGCAACATCAAGCAGGGTGCGCGTGCCCTCCATGCGGGCGCCGACCGGCACTCCCTCGCCCCAGGCGATGAAGGGGACGCGCTTCTCCGGCTCGGTCAGGTGGCCGTGGCCTCCGATGCCCTTCCCCTGCCCGTGGTCGGAGATGACGATGACGGTGGCGCCTTCGAGGTAGCCCTCCTCGCGGCACCAGCCGAGGAACTCCTCGATCAACCGGTCGGTGGCCTCGATCCGTTCCAGGTACTCGGGGTAGTAGCTCCCACGGGCATGGCCCGTCTGGTCGACCGAGAGCGTTTGCAGCACGAGCAGGTCGGGGTCCTCACTCTGGAGGACGGCCTTGGCGCGGGCGACGAGCGCGTCGTCGATCTCCTCGTTCGGCGTGACCGCGGTGACGGTCTCGACGGTCTGCTCGCCGAAGGAGTCGACCAGGTGGGCGATGCCGACCATGCGGCCGTGCAGGCCGTGCTCCCTGAGCGCGTCGAAGATGGAGTCGCACTTCATGCCGAGGAAGGGCACGAAGTTGCTGCGCATGCCGTGCACGCGCGGAGGGGCGCCGGTGAGCATGGAGGTGAAGGCGGTGACGGTGCGCGCGGGGTAGACGGTGCGCATGTCGTCGCAGACGAGCCCTTCAGAGGCCAGGCGGTCGATGTAGGGCGTGTGCGCCTCGGCGAGACGGTCCGGGCGGCATCCATCGATCGCGACCACGATGAAGCGCCGGGACAGGCGGCTGGTCTCGTTGCGAAGGTGAGTCGGCGCGAGCGGGTCCGGCGGCGCCCAGGTGAACCACCACTGGTGGGTGAGCACGGCCAAGACGGCAGCACCAAGGATGAACCCCTCCACAGCCGCGAACGAGAGCGCCCCGGGGTGCTCGACGAGGAAACCGGAGAGCAGGACAAGGATGAGGAGCTTCGGCACCTGCTCGAGGAAGTTGCCGCTCGTGGGGTCTGGGTTCTCCAGAACGAGCCGCCAGAAGCGGAAGCCGTTCGTCCAGGGCGTCCCGATGCGGAGGTGGTAGTAGATGCTCCCCCAGAGGACGACGGTGAAGACGAGGTAGAGCCCGAGGACCAGCCCGATCGCCACGGGGTCGACGAAGCGGAAAGCCGCCAGGCAGACGGCGAGGAGCACCCAGAGGCCAGCCCGAAGGTGCAACGGGAAGGCGTAGCGGTAGAACACGACGAAGAGCGGCGCCAGGGCGGCGAGCGCGAGTCCCTGCCGCGCCCAGTAGCCGCCATCGGTCAGGTGGGGCAGGCCGAGCAGGACGAGAGTCCCGACGACGAACACGGGCGTGAACGGCTTCCCCTCGTTGAGGACGTTCCAGAGACGCGCAGCGATGTTCTCGAAGCGGCTGGCGGGCTTCGGGTCGTCGCGGCTGCCGCGCAGCCGCCCGAGGGTCGGCACGCCACCGAAGGCAAGTGGCGTCAGGAGCCCACCAACGCCGAAGGCGTAGGCGAACTTGAGGCCGTGCGTGAGCACGGCGAGGGTGAGCGCCTCGCCGCCGGGCATACCCTGCATCTGCAGGGCGGCGGTCATGCTCGCTTCGTAAACGCCGATGCCGCCGGGCGTGAGGTGGAAGACCTGGAAGAGGATGGTGAACGCCGTGACCGCCATGGCCGCCTGCAACGAGAGCTCGAAGCCGAGGGCGTGGGCGGCCGCGTAGACAACGACCGACTCAAGGAGCCAGCTGGGCGCCGTGAGGGCGAAAGCGGCGAGCACGGCGCGAGGCGAGAGGGCGCGGAGCGCCTCCCGTGAGCGCGTCCAGACCCGCTCCAGCACCTGGAAGCGACTCCAGGTGGCGTTCGTGGCCCGCAACCACAGCAGGGCAGCGGCCACGGCCGCGAGCAGCAGGGCGGGGGCGATCAGGACCGTGAGGCCATCGACCCCGGCGGTCAGGGGGATGAGGGCGGCGGCGATGGCGAACAGGGCCGCGAAGTCGAGCAGGCGCGCCACGGCGGTGGAGACGGTTGCGTCGGTCGCATCGATGCCGGCGCGAGCCCCGAGGTAGGGACGCAGGACCTCGCCCGCCTTCACGGGCAGGGCGTGGTTGGCGAAGAGGCTGGCGTGCAGGATGGAGAGCAGTCGGCCGCTGGTCACTCCCGCCCCGGCGCGGCCGAGGAGTCCCTTCCAGGCAACCG
>VXRS01000226.1:0-1856 GCA_009838385.1 Dehalococcoidia bacterium
CCCGCTCCCCGAAGCCCCCCGGCACCACGATCCCGTCGACATCGGCGAGCACGGCCTCGGCGGGGCGCGTCTCCAGGTCCTCGGCGTGCACCCAGCGGATGCTGACCTCGGCGTCGTGCGCGATTCCCGCATGCACGAGCGCCTCCTTCACGGAGAGGTAGGCGTCCTGCAGCTCGACGTACTTGCCGACGATCGCCACCTCGAGGTCGCGCGCGGGATTGCGCTGGCGATCGACCATCGCCTCCCAGGCGGTCAGGTCGTGCGCCTTCGCCTTCAGCCCCAGCCGTTCGAGCACGAAGTCGCCGAGGCCGCGCGCCTCGAGGATGAGGGGCACGGCGTAGATCGTGTCGACCGTCTCCAGGGCGATAACGGCGCGCGGATCGACGTCGCAGAAGTCCGCGATCTTGTTGCAGATGTCGCCCGGCACGGGGTGGTCGCTGCGGGCGAGGATGGCGTCGGGCTGGATGCCCATCGAGCGCAGCTCGCTCACGGAGTGCTGCGTCGGCTTTGTCTTCAGCTCGCCCGTGGCCCCGATGAAGGGCAGGAAGGTGACGTGCACGCTGAGGAAGTCGTCGGCGGGCACGTCGTGGCGGATCTGGCGCATCGCCTCGATGAACGTCTGGCCCTCGATGTCGCCGACGGTGCCACCCACCTCGCAGATGATGACCTCGGCGTTGCTCGCCTCCGCGGCCGCGTAAATCCGGGCCTTGATCTCGTTCGTCAGGTGGGGGACGGCCTGGATGGTACCGCCGAGGTAGTCGCCGTGGCGCTCGCGGTCGAGCACCGCCCGGTAGACCTGACCGCTGGTGACGGAGCAGGCGGCGGAGAGGTCCTGGTCGAGGAAGCGCTCGTAGTGGCCGAGATCGAGGTCCGTCTCGGCGCCGTCGGCCGTCACGAACACCTCGCCGTGCTGGTATGGCGACATAGTGCCGGGGTCGACGTTGAGGTAGGGGTCGAGCTTTTGAACGGTGACGGAGATTCCGCGGGATTTGAGCAGGCGCCCGATACTGGCGGTGGTTATGCCTTTACCGACGCCGCTGACCACGCCGCCGGTAACGAAGATGAACTTGGCCATGCCACTCCTGCGGGTGATTGCTCCCCGAATGCTACGAGCGAGGCCCGAGGCCAGTCAACGAACGGTGATGGCCCGCGAGTAACCTTTACACGCCACGGGCGTTATCACGGGTATGTTGCGCTCTAGCGGGGCGGCTCACTATGCTCGCTTGGAGTGGTGGGGGCGTGCTGTGGAAACGGCGCGCACTGGGAGTCTGTGTGGAACCGATGGCGCCCAGCGAGCTTGCTCCGGACTTCGACGAGCGTTTGGCCGTCGAGCAGGCGCAGTCTGGCGATCAGGAAGCGCTGAGCACGCTTTACAGCTTCTACTTCCCGCGGGTCTATCGCTACGTGGCGGGCCGCGTACGCTCGACGCAGGACGCCGAGGATGTCACGGAGGAAGTGTTCCTCAAGCTCGTCGCGAACCTGAAGCGGTACGAGTGGCGGGGGCTCCCCTTTGGGGCGTGGGTCTTCCGCATCGCGCGCAACGAGGTGGTCTCGCATGCTCGCCGTCAGCGGCGGCGAGGCATCCCCGCCCAGCTCTCCGAGACGATGCCCGACGACCGGCAGGACCATGTGGCCGCCTACGAGCTGCAGGCGACCATCGAGGTGGTGCGCGAGGCGACGGCCAAGCTGCCGCCCGCCCAGCGCGACGTGATCTCGTTGCGCTTCGGCGCGGGGCTCTCCGTGGCCGAGACGGCGCTCGCCCTGGGCAAGACCCAGAACAACGTGAAGGTGCTCCAGCACAAGGCCATCGCGAAGCTGCAAGGGATGGTCGCTGAGGAATGATGCGGTTCCTGGAC
>VXRS01000226.1:1956-3403 GCA_009838385.1 Dehalococcoidia bacterium
CCGCTGCCCGAGCCTTCCCGCTTCGGCCAGTTCGGCGCCGCCGTCGCCTCGGTGGGGGTGCTGGCGGTCGCGGCGATGCTCGGCGTCATCACCTTCGGCTTCGTCACCGCCGGCGAATCGGTGCCGGGCGAGTGGAACTACAACTTCAAGCGCGCCACCGAGCAGGCCCAGGTGCGCTTCGCCAGCGGCGACGAGCGCATCAACGTGCGTATCCGCCTGGCGCAGGAGCGCATCGACGAGATTCAGGCGCTGTCCGCCCGCGGCGACCTGAGCGAGGGCCACATCGACAGCTTCACCGCCGAGCTCGACGACATTCGCGAGCTCGCTGAGGAGGAACGGTTCGACGCCCTGCAGCAGGCCAAGGTGCGTTCCATCAGCGAGACGGCCGGGGTCGTGCTTGCCGACACCGAGGAGGAGCTCGCCACCGAGGCCGAGGAGGCGGTGGCGTACGCCGCCGAGGTGGCCGCCGCCGTGAGCACCGACAAGGTGAAGCCGCTCGACGGGGCGAATCCCGAAGCGACCGCGACGCCGGACCCGGAGGCGACCCCGACGCCTGAAGCGACCCCTGTCGCGACCGAGGAACCCTCCGCTTCCGACGCGACACCGACGCCCGGGGCGACCATCTCGACCGGTGTCGACGAAGACCCGGAGGCGCTCACGACGCCCACGGACCCGGACGCGGAGGGGACCGTGACGACCGGAGTTGACGAGGATCCGGAGCCGCTCACGACGCCTGAACCGACGCCAGAGTCGACGGTCACCACCGGCGTAGACGAGAATCCGGAGCCGCTCACCGATCCCGACGACACCCCAACCCCAACGCCCGAGAGCGGCGGCAACTAGCGAACCTCGCGCTCCCCGCTGGCGAGAGCGCCTTCTTCCACGGACGCCCAGCGGCGAAACTCCGCGAGCGCCTCGTCGTCGAAGATCTCGGCGGCGCGCCGCCACTCCTCCTCGGTCCGGGGCGGGACGCCGTGCATCAGGAGGCCTCGAAGGGCCACTTCCTGCAGGGCCAGTTCGTCCGCCTCGGGGGTGGGGCCGAGCTGGAGCAAGGTGTGCATCATGCGGTTCACGGCCGAGGCCTCGGGGGGCGTGACGCGGCCCGCCAGCGTCTCCTCGATCAGCCACCAGCCCAGCGTGCGCAGATCGCGCTCCCGTATCGCGCCCACGGGTGATGGTGTCCGTGTCCGGGCGGACCGTCCCTCGCGGGTGCGGTCATGCGCCTCGTGAGGGCACTTGTCGGCGGGGAAGCGGCAGGGGGCCCCGCCGCGCGTGGGCGCGCCGCAGCGATCGTCGTCCGGGGTCATGCGGTGGAGCTTGCGGGGACGGCCCCACAGCCAGAACCCGCCGCTGACGCGCCGGGCGCGCTAGAACATCACGAGCGTGGCGGGAGCGATCATCCGGATCCAGTAGATGCGGTACGGGTGGAGGCCCCCGAAGTCGTTCA
>VXRS01000170.1 GCA_009838385.1 Dehalococcoidia bacterium
CAGGGCAGCATCGGGCGGACGTTCACGGAGACCTCGGAGCGCGACCTGCGCCGGGGCGAGGGCATCGGCGTGCCGATCGCGCTGCTGATCCTGGTGGCGGTCTTTGGGGCGGCAGTGGCGGCGGGAATCCCCCTCGTCGTGGCCTTGGTCGCGGTTGTCACGGCGCTCGGCGTGGCGTTCCTCGTCGGGCAGGGGTTCCAACTCTCGTTCTTCGTGGTGAACATGATCACCGTGGTCGGGCTGGCCGTGGGGATCGATTACTCGCTCTTCATCGTGCAGCGGTATCGGGAGGAGCGGCTGCGCGGCTTCACGATCGAGGCGGCCATCTCGCGGGCGGGGGCGACAGCGAACCGCGCCGTGCTGTTCTCGGGCGGGGCGGTCGTGATCGGGCTGCTCGGGCTGCTGCTCGTGCCCAGCAACGTCTACCAGAGCCTCGGGCTGGGGGCGATCTCGGTGGCGGTGGTGGCGGTTCTGGCGGCGCTCACCCTGCTGCCGGCGCTCCTGAGCGTGCTCGGGGACCGGATCGACGCGCTGCGGATCCCGTTCCTGCCGCGCCTCCGGCTGCACGAGCGAACGAGTGCGGGGGCCTGGAACTTCATCGTGCGACTGGTGATGCGGCAGCCGCTGATCAGCCTGTCGGTATCGGCCAGCCTGCTGATCGCAGCGGCGGTGCCGGCGTTCACGCTCCAGTCGGGTATCTCGGGGGTCTCGACGCTTCCGGCCGGTAACGAGCAGCGCCGGGCCTTCGAGATCCTGCAGGAGGACTTCAGCGCCGGGCTCGTGTCGCCGGTGGAGGTCGTGGTGGACGCGCCCGAGGTGTCGTCGCCGGCGGTAATGGCGGCGATCTCGACGCTGACGGGGCTGATCGAGGACGACGCGATGTTTGACAGCGTCTCCGCCACGACGAACGAGGCAGGCGACCTTGCCCTGGTCTCGACGTTGCTGACGACCGACCCCCGCAGCCCGGAGGCGTACGACGCCATCCGGCGGCTGCGCAGCGACTACATCCCGGCGGCTTTCGGTGGAACCGAGGCGAACGTGCTGGTGACCGGCCTGACGGCCGAAGAGGTCGACCTGATCGACGTGATCACGCTGTACACGCCGATCGTTTTCTCGGTGGTGCTGGGGCTGAGCTTCATCCTGCTGCTGCTGGTGTTCCGGTCGATCGTGGTGCCGGTGAAGGCGATCATCATGAACCTGCTCTCGGTCGGGGCGGCCTACGGGCTGCTCGTGATCGTGTTCCAGCACGGGATCGGGAACGAACTCTTCGGGTTCCAGCAGACGCGAACGATCGAGGCGTGGTTACCGCTGTTCCTGTTCGCGATCATGTTCGGCCTCTCGATGGACTACCACGTGTTCCTGCTGAGCCGGATCCGGGAGCGGTACGGCCTGACGGGCAGCAACCGCGAGTCGGTGGCCTTCGGGGTGCGTTCGACCGGAAGCATCATCACCGGGGCGGCGCTGATCATGGTGGCGGTGTTCATGGGCATGGCCCTCGGCGACCTGGCGCCGCTGCAGCAGGCGGGGTTCGGGCTGGGGGTAGCGGTGATCATCGACGCGACGATCATCCGGTCGGTCATCGTGCCGGCGAGCATGGCGGTCCTGGGCAGGTTCAACTGGTACCTGCCACGCTGGCTCGAGTGGCTCCCGGAGATCCGCATCGAGGGCGACCTGCGCAGCGACGGCGAAACGGTCAAGTAGAGGAGGGCGGCGGCGTTGCCGCCTGAGTGGAGCGCCGGGCTGCCGCCCGGCTGAGGAGAGCGCTCGCGCCTGCGGCGCTTCGCTGAGGAAAGCGCCCGGCTCCGCTTCGCTGCGCCGGGCTGAGTGGGAGCGGCGTTCCACCCGGTGGGTGACGGGGCACCACCGACCACCGACCACCGGTGTAGTCTGCGGCGACCACTCGCGGGAGGGGTGCGATGGCAGCGGAGCCCTACACGATCCATCTTCCGGATGAGCTGCTGGAGGACCTGCGAAGGCGGCTGGTGAACGCGCGCTTCCCGCAGGACTTCGCGAACGACGACTGGGGGTACGGGGTCAACGGGGCGTACCTGCGGGAGCTCGTCGACTACTGGATCGAGGAGTACGACTGGCGGGCGGTGGAGCGCGAGATGAACGCGTTCGCGAACTACCGGACGGAGATCCAGAGGGTTCCGATCCACTTCATCCACGAGCGGGGGAAGGGGCCGGACCCGAAGCCCCTGATCCTGTCGCACGGCTGGCCCTGGTGCTTCTGGGACTTCCACGAACTGATCGGGCCGCTCACGGACCCGGCGGCTCACGGGGGCGATGAGCGCGACGCCTTCGACGTGGTGCTGCCGTCGCTGCCAGGGTTCGGGTTCTCGGCGCCGCACGAGGTGACGGGCATCAATTTCTGGCGAACGGCGGACCTGTGGGCGGAGCTGATGGGGGACGTGCTCGGCTACGACCGCTTCCTCGCGCACGGGGGCGACTGGGGGAACCTGATCAGCGCGCAGCTGGGGCACAAGTACGCGGACCGCGTGGGGGCAATCCACATCACCGGGGCGATCCCGCTGACCGTGCTGGCGGACCCGGAGGGGACGCGCCTGCTGGCGCAGCGCACGACGACACCGGAACAGGCAGCGCGCAACCCGGACCTGGTCGAGCCGGGGGTGCTGCGTCCGCGACCGGGGAGCGCGCACGCAGTGGTGCAGATGAACGAGCCGCAGACGATCTCGTACGCGCTGCACGACTCGCCGGTGGGGCTGTGCGCCTGGATCCTCGACCGGCGCTACTGGTGGAGCGACAACGATCGGGGCGAACGGGCGGTCGAGCAGGCGTTCTCGAAGGACCACCTGCTAGCGCTGATGATGCTGTACTGGGCGACGGGCGCGTACGTGACGTCGGCGCGGTACTACGCGGAGGTGGCGAAGAACCCGTGGCGGCCCTCCCACGACCGGCGTCCGGTGGTGGAGGCGCCGACGGGCATCTCCTTCATGGCCCAGGACATGACGTCGCAGGGGCGGGGCTGGACGGAGGAGTACTACAACCTCGTCTGGACGCGGGCTCGGGACGGGGGCGGCCACTTCGCGGCGCCGGAACGTCCGGCGGAGATCGTGGAGGACATCCGGGAGGCGCTGCGTCCGTACCGGTAGGAGAGCGCCGCCCTGCGGGCGGCTGAGTGGAGCGCTCGCGCCTGCGGCGCTTCGCTGAGAAGAGCGGCGGCGTTCGCCGCCTGAGGAGAGCGCCTGGCTCCGCTTCGCTGCGCCCGGCTGAGTGGGGGGCGCCGGCTATTCGCCAAGTGGGAGGCTGGGGGACCGACCACCGGCCACTAACCACCGACCACCAAGGTGGAGCCTTCGGTCGGATTCGAACCGACGACCTACGCATTACGAATGCGTCGCTCTTCCAACTGAGCTACGAAGGCGTCCCT
>VXRS01000315.1 GCA_009838385.1 Dehalococcoidia bacterium
GTCCCCTGGAACGACCTCGACGCCCTCAAGGCCGCCACCGACGACAACACCGTGGCCGTCCTCATGGAGCCCATTCAGGGTGAGGGCGGCGTGAACGCTCCCGCCCCCGGCTACCTGCAGGGCGTTCGTGACTGGTGCGACGAGAACGGCCTCCTCCTCATCCTCGACGAGATCCAGTCCGGCATCGGTCGCACCGGGACCCTGTGGGCGCACGAGCAGGACGGCATCGAGCCCGACATTATGTGCGTGGCCAAGGGCCTCGCGGGCGGCCTCCCCATCGGCGCCGTGCTCGCCCGCGAGGAGCTTGCCGGCCACCTCGTCCCCGGTGACCACGGCACGACCTTCGGCGCGAACCCCGTCGCCACCGCGGCCGGCGTCGCCGTTCTTCGGCACATCTTCGAGAACGACGTGCTCGCCGCCGCCCGCCGCGCTTCCGACCGGCTCGTCGCCCGCCTGAGGGCGATGGAAGACAGCCTCCCCGCCGTCACGGAGGTGCGCGGCCGTGGCCTGCTGCTCGCCGTCAGCCTCTCCAGCGAGGCTGCCGCCGGGGTCGTCACGCTCTGCCGCGAGCGGGGCCTGCTCGTGAACAACGTGCGCCCCGACCGCATCCGCCTGATGCCCGCCCTCATCGTCGAAGACGACGAGATCGACCGCGCCTGCGACATCCTCGAGGAGGCCATCCAGTTAGCGACCTCGTAATGGGTCTGCTCCTTGCCGTCGGCACGCTCGCGTCCGTCGGCGTGGCGGGTGTGGGTTTGCGACTGCTGCTAGCCGCCCGCGCTGCCGACGCCGCCATCGCCCCGCATGCCACCCTCATCCTGGGAAGAGTGGCGTCCGGCGCCATCGGCCTTGCCTTCACCCCCTTCGCCCTGGTTGGGTCGCTCCCCACCGCCCTTGGCGTGGTCGTGTTCGTGCTCGTCATGGTCGCGCTCGCAAGCACTGTCGGGGCCTGGACGGTGCTCCGGCGGGTGCTCTGACTGCCGCACGAGCGGCGGGCGCGCTACGCTTTGGGGGACTAGACGGAAAGGCAGGCCCGCGTGCCCAAACTCGTTCTCGCCTATAGCGGCGGCCTTGATACCACGACGGCCATCACCTGGCTCACGAAAGAGCGCGGCTACGACGTCGTCGCCCTCAACATCGACGTGGGCATGAGCCGCGAGCAGGCCGTGCTCGAAGAGCGCGGCCTCGCAGCCGGCGCCGCCAGGGTCATCGTCGAGGACGCACGCGAGGACTTCCTCCGCTACTTCGCCTTCCCCGCCCTCGCCGCCGGCGCCCTCTACCAGGATGCCTACCCTCTCGCGACGGCCCTCGCACGGCCGCTCATGGCCAAGCTGCTCGTCGATGTCGCGCACGACGAGGGCGCCGTCGCGGTCGCCCACGGTTGCACGGGCAAGGGGAACGACCAGGTCCGCTTCGACGTCGGCATCCGCACCCTCGACCCCTCCCTCGCCATCGTCGCCCCAACGCGCGAGGAGGCGATGTCCCGCGAGATGGAGATCGAGTACCTCCAGGAACACGGAATCGCCCTCGCCTGGGAGGTGAAGGGGTCCTTCAGCATCGACGAGAACATCTGGGGCCGCAGCGTCGAGGCGGGCGTGCTTGAGGACCCCTGGACCGCGCCCCCACCCGACGCCTACGTCTGGACGACCGCCCCCGAGGACGCGCCGGCCGAGGGCGTCGATGTCGAGATCGGCTTCGAGAAGGGCTTCCCCGTGACCGTCGACGGCGAGGCGCTCGACCCGGTCGCCCTCGTTGAACGCCTCAACGACCTCGGCGGTCAGCATGGGGTTGGCCGCGTCGACCACATCGAGGACCGCCTCGTCGGCATCAAGAGCCGCGAGATCTACGAGGCTCCCGCCGCCACCATCCTCTTCGCCGCCCACCGCGGGCTGGAGACGATGACGCTCTCGAGACAGCAGCTGAAGCTGAAACGCGAGATCGCCGCCCAGTACGCCGAGCTCATCTACGACGGGCTCTGGTTCAGCGCCCACCACCAGGATCTCGCCGCCTATACGGCCAGCACCCAGCGCTTCGTCAGCGGGCAGGTGCGCCTGCGCCTCCACCGCGGCGCCGTCACCGTGACCGGCCGCCGCGCCGAGTCCTCGTTGTACGACCGGGCGCTCGCCACCTACGACCGCGAGGACGCGTTCGACCACGCCTCGGCGGTCGGTTTCATTGACATCTGGGGGTTGCAGACGCGCGTGCAGGCCCGCCAGCAGCTGCTCGACCAGTTGCCCCAGGCACTCCGCATCGCCCAGCCCCGCGAGGAGGCCTCCGAGTGAGCGCAGCGTCCGAGACGACCACGATCAGCTACCACGGCCCCGGCGATGGCGCCGAGCTCTGGGGCGGAACCCAGGCCGATTTCGTCCTCGACTGGCCAAACCGCCCCGCCCGCGAGGTCGCCGTCCTCCTGCAGGACGCCGCCGCCGAGGCGCTTGCGCAGGCGGCCTCCGCCGAGGACGGTCCCGACTTCCGTGCCGAGGCCGCCCGTGCGGTGGGCGAGGCCTGGCTGGAGGCGCAGCTCGAGCGCGATGGCCGCATCGACTCCATTGTCGTGATCTCCGCCGCCACCCTCGCCGAGCGCCCGGAGCTCGTCGCGGTGTCCCGTACGCTCGCTTCCGCCGCGTCATGACCGAGGAGCGCCGCCGCGTTCCCGTTGACCAGGTTGGCAGGAGCCGCCCGTCCCCAATCGATCCTGGAGGTCCAGAGCCCTGCGACTGCCCGCAACTCGACCGCAATGAGTGGCACGAGGTGGAAAGCGACTGGAGCGACATCGCTTTCGCGAAGATCGGCATCCCCGCCTTCCTCGGCGTCCCCATTGGCTTCTGGGCCAACCGGCGCAAGTTGGTCGCCCGCGCCGAGGCTGCCGGCCATGTCCCCGAGGACGCGATGCTGATCATGGGTCCTGGGCGCCTGCGCCGCACGGTGATGATGGAGGTGGAGGACGCCGACACCTCCCGTCGCGACATCGTGACCCCCGGCGGCGTCGTTTTCACCCGGCTGTTGCCCGCCCCCTGGGGCCAGATGAAGACCATCGTGAAGGAAACCCGCGACATGGCACGGGAGCGTTACGGCCGCAATCCCGCCGCCATCTGGGTCTGGTACCTCACCTGCCAGACCTGCTCCTCGGAACGCGACTTCGAGACGCTCTTCGTCGCGCACTACCCGAAGCGCCCCGCAGCCAGGGACGCGGGATGACGCTCACCGCAGGCTTCGCTACCATCGTCAACACGATGCATTCGATGTGGCCCGGTTCAAGGCTCGCCCTTCGACGGCCTCGCGGCGCATAGTCGGCGAGGCCTTTCCCCAGACCTGTCCCCAGATTCCCGCTGACCGGCCCGATGTGGGCCGGACCCTCCCGCTGAACGAGGAGCTTCATGGTAGATCG